>NZ_JFCC01000010.1:0-80636 GCF_000582925.1 Acinetobacter sp. 1294596
TATAATGAATCAAATTTAATAATAATATTAAATAATCTATTATTACAGTCTATCATTTTTTAATCACTGCCGTAATAGCAGAATTTTTCCGTTGCTCTGTTATAGCTGTGAGCTGATACTAAAATAAGATTGTGATAATATAAAGTCTGGTTAAGGGTACAGAGCCAAATTATCTTATTGGAACAATATAACATGTTAATAATAAGATAGCTGTCTGATCAGTTTATAGATCATCAGTCTTTAAATCGATTTAACTTGGAAAGTAATTGAAATTGTTATGTCCACTTCTCTTCACTCTTTACGGCGATCTCTGCGTTCTCAACGCCGCCAAGTCAGTATTTTTGAGCATCGGCAATCTGAACAAAAAGTGCTGACACATCTTATAAAAATGCCAAGGTTTCAACATGCTGATAAAATCGGTATTTACCTGAATGCTTTTGGTGAAATCCATACACGTAAAATTATTGAGTACTGTTTTAAAAAAGGTAAGAAAGTTTACTTACCTATGATCTGCAACATGAGTCAAAAACTGGTTTGGGTTTCTATAAGTCGTGATCAGTATCGCAATCAGTGCTTTGCCTATCATCCATTAGGCATGAAGGAGCCCATGGCAGGCCGTGGCTGTAATGTTACTGTATTAGATTTAATTTTAATGCCGTTGCTTGCTTGTGACTCTAGCGGGACACGCATTGGTATGGGCGGAGGCTATTATGATCGTACCTTGGCTCAGGCCGCACAGTATCCGTACCGGTTAGGAGTAGCACATGATTTCCAGTTTATTCCCTCAAGATTAAAGCGAGAAAAATGGGATCAACCTTTAAATGCATTAGTTACACCTACGAAAATACATTATTTTTAATCTTAACTATACGTTTAACTTGTTTAAAACTATGAACTTTTCATATCTCATCTAAAAATAAAACAATTTATCTGCATGGGCCCTTGTATTTTTTAAATTACCCATCACTATAAAAGTCATGGCAACACCGTTGTCACTCATTAGGAGTGCCCATGTCCGAATATCTTATGAATGAACAAACCTTAGAGCCTCAGGTTCCAAGTGTATTACCACTATTAGCGCTACGTGATGTGGTGGTGTATCCACACATGCAAATTGCGTTATTTGTGGGTCGTGAAAAATCGATCAATGCAGTTGATGTGGCTCGTAACAGTGACAATTTAGTATTTGTAGTTGCACAAAGAGATTCGCTTACAGAAGAAATTGATCACGACAACCTTTATCAATACGGTACTGTCGCGAAGATTGTGCAAGTTGTGAATCATGAAAATGATGAAAACTGTATTAAAGTCCTGATTGAAGGCCTGCATCGCTCTAAACTTACCCGTATTATTGACTCAGAAGAATATCTGAGCGCTGAGCATACTCTTAGTCCAATGACTGTAGAGTTTAGCGAGGAAGAGCAAGATGCCCGCCTGCAAGATTTGCGTACCTTGTTTGCCCAGTATGCTGAAGCAAAATTGCGTAATGCGCGTGAGCTGATTGCGGCGGCCAATAAAATTGAAGATCTGCTGCAACTGTTATTCTTTGTTGCGACTCGAGTTCCACTTAATATTGAAGTGAAACAGAAGTTCCTTGAACATGATGAGTTCGAAATTCATCTGCAAGAACTGATGACTTATCTGCTTCAGCAATCTGAAGAACAACAGCTAGAACAGACCTTGCATGATTCAGTTAAACGCCAGATGGAAAAGAATCAGCGTGAATATTTCCTGAATGAAAAAATGAAGGTTATTCAGCGCGAACTCTCTGACATGAATGGTGGCGCTGAAGATGATGTGGCCGAGATTGAAAAACGTTTCGCAGAAGCTGATCTGCCAGAACATGTACGCAAAAAAGCTGAAGCTGAATTCCGTAAGCTAAAAGCGATGCAACCGGCTTCAAGTGAAGCGGCTGTGGTACGTAACTATCTGGAAGTTATTTTAGATACACCGTGGAACAAGGCTAGCAAAGTTAGTATTAACCTGAATAAAGCTCAGGAAATCCTGGATGCTGACCACTATGGCCTAGATGAAGTAAAACAGCGTATCGTTGAGTATCTTGCAGTACAGTCGCGTGTGAAAAAGCTGCGTGGACCAATCCTCTGTCTGGTTGGCCCCCCAGGTGTAGGTAAAACCTCTCTTGGTGAATCTATTGCTAAAGCTACAGGTCGTGAATTTGTGCGTATGGCTTTAGGTGGCGTGCGTGATGAAGCTGAAATACGTGGACACCGTCGTACTTATATTGGTGCGATGCCAGGTAAAATTGTGCAGTCCCTGACAAAAGTCGGCGTTAAGAATCCGCTGTTTTTGCTTGATGAAATTGACAAGATGGCACAGGATTATCGAGGTGACCCTGCTTCTGCATTACTTGAAGTGCTTGACCCGTCGCAGAACCACAAGTTCAATGACCATTACCTTGATTTGGATCTTGACCTGTCTGAAGTCATGTTTATCTGTACTGCAAACAGTATGGATATTCCGGGTCCATTACTTGACCGTATGGAAGTCATCCGTTTACCGGGCTATACCGAAGACGAAAAAGTAAATATTGCTGATCGTTATTTGGTACCTAAAGCGATTAAAGATAACGGGTTACGTGCTAAAGAGTTAACAGTACATGAAGAAGCGATTCGTGACATCGTACGTCGTTATACTCGTGAAGCAGGTGTACGTAGTCTTGAGCGTGAAGTTTCCAAAATTGCGCGAAAAGTCGTGAAAGAAGCCGTGAGCAAGAAAGCCAAAAATCTGCATATTGATGTTACTGCAGAAAACTTGCCAGATTATCTGGGTGTACACAAGTTTGACTTTGGCATGGCGGAAGAAGAAGCCCAAGTTGGCCGTGTAAATGGTCTGGCATGGACTTCGGTCGGTGGTGAATTACTGACTATTGAAGTTGCAGCAGTTAAAGGTAAAGGTAAATTCATTACTACCGGTTCTTTGGGTGATGTTATGAAAGAATCGATTACTGCGGCTATGACAGTAGTGCGTACCCGTGCAGATGAACTTGGAATTGAGGCATCGCGTTTTGAAGAAACAGATGTACACGTTCACTTGCCTGAAGGTGCAACACCAAAAGATGGCCCATCTGCCGGTCTTGCTTTAACTACTGCACTTGTTTCAGCATTTACTGGTATTGCAATTCGAGCAGATATTGCAATGACAGGTGAAACCAGTCTGGGTGGTCGTGCAATGCGTATTGGTGGGTTGAAAGAAAAATTGCTTGCTGCCCACCGTGGAGGTATCAAGCTGGTTTTCATTCCACAAGAAAATATACGTGATCTTGCAGAAATTCCAGAAAATGTGAAGGAAGGGCTAGAAATTAAGGCAGTGAAAAGTATCGATGAGATCTTGCCACTTGCTTTAACCTCTATGCCAAAACCTCTTCCAAAGCAACCTCTGGTAAAACCAGTTGAAGAGTCAAATACAGCCCGCCACTAAGGGTAAATAAGAAAAAGAGAGCTTCGGCTCTCTTTTTTGTGTTAAAAAATGTATATATAGTATGTGTGGTCTTTATTTTGGCTTGAAAAAGCTGAGCAGTTTCCCCATCTTATTCAGTATAGACATACGGTTCTGTGGGCTTTACTTTTTCTCACAACGTACACTAGATGGCCATCTGTATCTCCAGACGGATGGCCTATTTCGCAGTCCTTTTAGCCCCTTTTAAGGACTGCGTTTTTTTGTCTTAAATACTTTAATTTTAGAAGTTAGATTCCAGAATGGTAGAGGCTAAGCCGTTAATTACCTGAGCCATCTTTACAGTATCAAGCTTATCAATACGGTCCTCTTGTGTATGGTAAAACTTGTTGCGGTATTTTCCGGTATCTGTAATCAGAATTGCCGGAATATCAAATTGCCAATAGTTAAAATGGTCAGAAAAGTCAGCCCCTGCCAGAAATGAAGGTGTTACCATACGTTGGCAATCCAGCTGGTTTAACTGCTGCATTGATTCGCAGTAAGCATTCCCGATATCGCTTGACTGTATATTACTTAAGGTTGCAATAAAATTGGCATGACTTGGATATATCCATTTCATGCCTGCCGGATACTGCTGTACATTTTTAATATCATAGTAGCCTATCATATCAAGTATGAAAGCTGCCTTAATCTGCTCTTTTTGCTGCTGTACCGATTTGGCATGAATATAACTTCCCATTTGTGCAGTTTTAAAAAATGGCTGCTCTTTTAAGGTATAAAAGACAAATTCGATATTATGCTTTAAGGAAGAGCGCTCTGCTGCCAGAATGCGTGCTATTTCAAGTACACCGGCGACTCCGGAGGCGTTGGCATCTGCTCCAGAAGTTTTTTCAAAAGCATCATAATGCGCACCGATAATCATTTTATCTGAGCGGCCAACATTGATATAGCACAAGACATTTCGATAATTTTTTCCGTATACTTCATAAGTCTGATAGTTACAAGGTATACCGAACAGACGCATCTGCTCTTTTAATCCTGCTGAGATCCGATTAAGTTCCTCTACATTTTTATAATTTCGTGCAACTCCCGGCCGAATAATCTGGTTCATGTAAACTGTTAGATTAGAAGGATCTGCCTGCTTAAAAGATGTGCTTAGATCAGCTGCTGCTACACATGAAAAAAAACCGCTTATAATTAAAATTAAGTATCTGTATATCAACCGATTCCACATTCGCTTATTTTTCCATTTGTTATCATGACAGGCTTGTTGTTCGTATGGGCAACCTGTCCTTCTGGTTATTTTCCAGCTTCATTATGTCTTTTTGTATCAGTACAGATAGCATTTCAACGTTATAATAATGTTACTTTGATACCAAACAGCAGTTATGAAAATCCGTATTTTAACCATAGGTCAAAAAATGCCAGCTTGGGTTTTGACTGGCTTTGAAGATTACTTCAAACGTATTCAACCGTTTGTACAAACTCAGGTCATTGAGTTACCCATGGCTAAACGCGGCAAGAATGACTCAGACGCAGATATATTAAAATATTGCCAGATTGAGGGTGAAAGTATTCTCGCTACGCTTAAACCCAGCGAAATTCTGATTGCACTAGAAGTGGGTGGAAAAGAACTCAGCACGGAGAAGCTGGCTGAGACAATGAAAGGCTGGATGCTTGAAGGACACGATGTAGCTCTGGCAATCGGTGGACCGGATGGGCTTTCAGATCAAGTCCGTAAAACAGCAGCTTGGCACTGGTCACTCTCCAAGCTGACCTTACCTCACCCTTTAGTCCGAGTGATGTTGATCGAACAGCTTTATCGGGCAATGAGTATTAATCATAATCATCCTTATCATCGCGCTTGAATGCTCTTAATCCCATAATTGCATTTTTGAAACATACCGTTGAAATAAAGCTTCTTTAATAAGCGGCTTTTTTTCTGCATCATGAAGTTTAATTTAAATTGCTCAGGTCAGGCGCTCATGAATTTACAGACTCTCCCCGGTTTATTTATTTCGCATGGTTCTCCCATGCTCGCTCTTGATCCGGAACAGGTGGGACCTGCCTTAGAACGTTTGAGCATTAACCTGCCTAAACCGGAAGCTATTATTGTAATGTCGGCTCACTGGGAAAGTCAGGCCCTGGAAGTGAGTATAGCAACGCGTCCCGAAACCTGGCATGATTTTCGTGGCTTTCCAGCCGAACTTTATGAAATTCACTATCGTGCTCCGGGTAACCCGGAACTGGCCGAAGAAATTTTGCATCTATTTGCTGAAGCACAGATACAGGCACATGCAAACAATATCCGCCCGCGTGACCATGGTGTCTGGATGCCTTTATTGCACATGTATCCCGAAGCAGAAATTCCGGTAATCGAGATTTCGCTGCCTATGGGCATGAGTGCTGATGAGATTTATCAAATTGGGCAAGTGCTGGCGCCTCTACGTGAACGACAAATTTTATTGATTGGTTCAGGTAGCATTACTCATAATCTGGCCGAGTTAAACTGGCACGGTAATACGTCTGAAGTACCTGAATGGGCTTCGACTTTTCGCAACCATGTGGTGAGTAAACTCAGCCATAGCAGTTATGATGAAGTACTTGAATGGCAACATCTGCCTTATATTGCACGGAATCATCCCACTCTTGAGCATTTAGCTCCCCTTTTCTTTGCTATGGGAACTGGCTCAAGATTCAGTCTGGTTCATAGCAGTTTTTCTATGGGGGCTTTAGGAATGGATATTTACAGGTTTGATTAGTACAAATATTCACTATGCTTAGGAAAACTTCATTTAAAAACCTTATTTAAAGTTACAAAACAATACGTTTTAAAACTAAAAATCTAACCAGTCCGGTTTTTATGAGCTGAACGATGCCTTAAGCTATGCTTTAATTTAGTTGTAACAAAAGATTTAAAATGAAATTGAAATATTTGTTTCTTGCCCTGCTTCCTTTTTCTTTAATGGCTTGCCAATCTATTCAGCCGTATCAAAAGCAGCCACATGTCTCACAACAAGCCGATACTGAGCAGCAGCTCTCTGCCTATAGCTGGACTTACCAGAATTCTCAAGCTTCTAAACCTCTAGTCATCAATTTTATAGATAATCATCAATTATCTATACAGACTGGCTGTAACGGACAAGGCGGCAGCTGGAAAATTGAAGAAGGTAAATTGGTAACTTCTCATCTGATTTCAACCATGATGGCCTGCCAGTCAGACTTAATGAAACAGGAACAGCTCTCTAGCAGTATCTTCAATGAAGCACGTTCAAATTTTGATATTAGCTTAGCGAATGGTCAGGCCATTTTAACCATTACAGATACAAAGGGACAAAAGCACGTGTTTAAAGGTAGTAAAATGCTTGAACATAGTGCTTTAACTTCTTATAACTGGACCTATCAACCGGAAGGTTCCAAAGAACCTATCCTGTTGAATTTTTCCAATAACCGGATTGGAATTGATAGCGGATGTAACCGTCAGGGTACAAGCTGGAAAATTGAAAATGGTCAGCTATTGACTGGTGACTTAGTTTCAACGCAGATGGCATGTGATCCGGTATTAATGAAACAGGAGCAGTTCTCCAGTTCCCTATTTCAAAAACGCAGTATTCCTTTTGAACTCAATCTGGCGAACCCTGCACAGCCAACCCTGATCTTGAAAGATACCCAAGGTCAAAGTTATACATTCAAGGGTAACATGACCCCTGAAGCCCAATATCAGTCGCAAGGTGAAACTATTTTTCTAGAAATAGCACCTGAAACCAAGTCATGTACAGGAGTTGCACCACAAACCTGCCTGCAGGTCCGTGAAATCAAATATGATGATAAAGGTATAAAAACGCAGGTCGATAAAGATTGGACACTATTTTACGATCATATTGAAGGTTTTAAGCATGACCCTAACCAGCGAGTCATTGTACGGGTAAAGCGCTATGAACGCAAAAATATTGCTGCAGATCAATCAAAATATGCGTATGTGCATGATATGACTGTAGAACAGGAAACTATTAAAAAGCCTTAAGTTTATATCTAAATAATAAAAAACCGATGCCAATGCATCGGTTTTTTATAAGTAATTTTAGAAAAACTTAGTATACGCCCTGTGCCAGCATGGCATCAGCAACTTTTACGAAACCAGCAATGTTAGCACCATCTACATAATTGACAGTACCATCTTCCTGAGTACCATATTTTACACAGTTGCGGTGAATCTCTTTCATGATCGCATGCAGACGCTCATCTACCTCTTCAAAGCTCCAGCCTAAACGCAGTGCATTCTGAGACATCTCTAAACCTGAGGTAGCCACGCCACCTGCATTTGATGCCTTGCCTGGTGCATAAAGAATTTTTGCTTTAACAAACTCTTCTACTGCTTCAAGGGTAGAAGGCATGTTGGCACCTTCGGCCACACACATCACTCCATTGGCTAACAGTTGACGTGCATCATCACCATCGAGTTCATTTTGTGTAGCACATGGTAGTGCGATGTCGCATTTAATTCCCCAAGGACGTTTACCTTCAAGATATTCAAATCCATGCTTGGAAGCGAATTCTGACATACGGCCACGCTTCACGTTTTTAAGTTCCATGACCTCTGCAAGTAATTCATCAGTAAAGCCATCTTTTACGTAGACAGTACCGTTTGAATCAGACAGGGATACTACTTTAGCACCCAAGAACATGGCCTTGTCTGCAGCATACTGGGCAACATTACCAGAACCCGAGATTGCAACCACTTTACCCTGAAAAACCTCGTTACGGGTTTTAAGCATTTCTTCTGCAAAATATACAGTACCGTAACCGGTAGCCTCGGGACGGGCCAGACTGCCACCAAATGACAGACCTTTACCCGTGAATACAGATGAAGTGTCATTGCTGAGTTTTTTCATCATGCCGGCCATGTAGCCAACTTCGCGACCGCCTACTCCAATATCCCCCGCAGGAATATCGGTATTTGAGCCTAAATGACGATAAAGCTCGATCATTAATGCTTGGCAAAAACGCATGATTTCACCTTCTGACTTACCTTTAGGGTCAAAATCAGAACCGCCCTTACCACCACCCATTGGTAATGTGGTCAATGCATTTTTAAAAGTTTGCTCGAAACCAAGAAACTTAAGAATAGAAAGGTTTACAGAAGGATGGAAGCGCATTCCACCTTTGAATGGCCCAATTGCCGAATTATATTGTACTCGAAATGCACGGTTAACCTGAGTTTGACCTTGGTCATCTACCCAGGAAACACGAAACTGGATAGCACGTTCTGGTTCGACTAAACGCTCAAGCAGGCCATGTTCTGCATAACTTGGGTTCTTTTCAATAAAAGGCCATAAACTGGTCATCACCTCTTCTACAGCTTGTAAAAACTCTGGTTGATGTGGATCACGTGCTTTGACGTAGTCTAAGAAGTCGTTAA
Organism: Acinetobacter sp. 1294596; assembly: GCF_000582925.1. Classification (NCBI taxonomy): domain Bacteria; kingdom Pseudomonadati; phylum Pseudomonadota; class Gammaproteobacteria; order Moraxellales; family Moraxellaceae; genus Acinetobacter; species Acinetobacter sp. 1294596. The sequence continues at coordinate 8,834 of NZ_JFCC01000010.1, forward strand.
GGCTGTTATATTTCAACGCTTAGTCCTCTGCAGAAAGGTGATTCAAAATTGTGCAAAAATTTACTCAAAGTGATATATTTTGGCGCAAATTATTAAATATCGTTTACACTGCTAGCACAAGACTTTTTTAAAAAAAGTTTAATTAAAATGATAATTAAATTACTTTTTTTTATGAATTACATCACTTTTAATCATAATTCCGATCAGTTAATCACTTGTCAATATTATCTATCTACTGAAACATTACAGTGAAACTCGGCAAATTATAGCGCTGAGATATGTTAAAATACTATTTCCGATCAGGCATTTTTCTGCTTTTCCTGTTTTTTTGCTGTGCACTTATGATTTGACCATGAATTCAACCATTTCCATGATTCGCCAAATTGATGCCCTTTTACCACAAACCCAATGCGGACTATGTGGGCATCGTGATGGATGCCTGCCTTACGCGCAGTCTATTGCTGAAGGTGAAGCCGCCAATAAATGCATTCCTGGGGGGCAGCCGGTAGCAGATGCTTTGGCAAAACTGCTCGATCGCGGAGCACTAAAAGCTGAAGAAAGTGTCTGGCCAATTCAGGCGGATGGACGTCCGCAACGCATGAAAGCAGTAATTCGTGAAGATGAATGTATTGGTTGTACCAAATGTATTAGCGCTTGCCCAGTGGATGCCATTATAGGCAGTGGTAAACTCATGCATACTGTATTGACTGACCTGTGTACAGGCTGTGAATTGTGTATTCCCCCCTGCCCAGTTGACTGTATTGACCTGATTGAAGATGTTCAGCCCTTGCCTACAGAAGATTTACGGATTCAGGAGCAGAACGATTTACGCCGTCGTTATTATGCGCATATCCAACGTGAGGAAACTCGACGGATGTATCGGAAAGGTCCTGTTGTACGTGCGGAGATTGACAGTGAACTGTTTGCACGCTTTTCCCAGCAGACTGATGCAGTTCCAGCGATTGAAGTAAAACAGAAAGATATATCTATTCAGAACACGGTAAGTGCACAGACAACAATTGAACTCGCCAAAATACGTACCCAGATTAAAAAACTGGAAAAACAGCTCTCTGTACGTGAAGATGCACACAAACAGACACAGCTGACAGAATTAAACCGGCAGTTACAGGCTCTACAGGAATCATCAAAATGAGTACAGTAACTAGCAAACCTGTAAAAAAAATGAATAAAAAACAGGTTTATACTTTTTTTGAGCGTTTACGCCAGCAGCGTCCTCACCCTACCACCGAACTCAAGTTTTCTAGCCCTTTTGAGCTACTGGTTGCAGTTACACTTTCGGCTCAGGCTACGGATGTAAGTGTAAATAAAGCAACCGACAAACTTTTTCCTGTGGCTAATACGCCGGAGGCAATCTATGCCTTAGGTGTCGAGGGTTTAAAAGCCTATATCAAGACGATTGGCCTTTATAATGCCAAGGCAGAAAATGTGATTAAAGCCTGTAAAATTCTGATTGAACAACATAATGGCCAAGTTCCAGAAACTCGTGCAGAGCTTGAAGCTTTGCCTGGTGTAGGCCGTAAGACAGCCAATGTAGTACTCAATACCGCGTTTGGGCAACCGACCATGGCTGTAGATACTCATATTTTTCGAGTAGGTAACCGGACTGGCCTCGCACCAGGTAAGAACGTACTAGAAGTCGAGCAGCAGCTATTAAAAGTAATGCCGAAAGAATTTATAGTTGATGCACATCACTGGCTGATTTTACACGGTCGTTACACCTGCATAGCACGTAAGCCAAAATGTTTTGAATGTGTGGTGGCCGATGTATGTAACTGGCCGGACCGTTATGCCTTAGGCGCAGAACAAGCCATCACCACATTAATCCCACAACTTTCAGATAAGTAAGATATTTTTATTTCTTATGCTTTTGCTGTGCCTGAAGTTTAGGATGCAGTCGACGTTTAGGCGCTGGTCTGTTGGCTTTTTCCTGAGCTTCCTGCTTTTCTACAGCACGTAACATTTTTTGACTTTGATAAAGCAAGGCCAGCAAGATAATAAAAAAAACAATAACTAAGATAATCAAGCCAATTTTCAGCATTGATCCATCCTCTGCTCTGCATAAAATAAAAGAGCCCTAATATGGCTTAGGACCCTTTTAAAGTCAAAAGAATCTCGAGCTTACCCGAGTTTTATTTGGTCTGGTCTAAAATAGCAAACAGTTCAGTCTGAACTTCATCAATAGCACGCAAACCATTTAATTTATTATAAGTTGGCGCATTTTCACCAGAGGCGGCACGGCCCTGATAAAAACCTACCAGCTGCTCAGTTTCAGTATGATATGAACCTAAACGCTTACGAATAGTTTCTTCAAGATCATCCGGACGCTGTACCAGATCTTCACCAGTTTCATCATCCTTACCTTCTACTTTAGGCGGGTTATAGACGATGTGGTATACACGGCCAGAGGCAGGATGCTGACGGCGACCAGAGAGACGTTTTACAATTTCTTCGTCCGGTACATCGATTTCAATGACATGATCGATGGCTATGCCTTCTTTTTCCAGCGCTTCAGCTTGCGGAATGGTACGAGGAAAGCCGTCAAAGATACAACCATTTTCACAATCTGGCTGAGCAATGCGTTCTTTAACCAGTCCGATGATCAGCTCATCAGACACCAGACCACCAGCATCCATCACACTTTTAGCTTTAAGACCTAATTCAGTACCTTCACGAATTGCAGCACGGAGCATATCACCGGTTGAAATTTGTGGGATATTGTAGCGCTTACAGATCAACTGAGCCTGAGTGCCTTTGCCTGCTCCAGGTGGTCCGAGTAAGATAATGCGCATAAAAAAACATCCTCATTTTAACAATGTATTCGACATTTACATAATAACTAGCGTTGTAATTGTCATTTCTTGTGGCGACTCTTTATAAGAAGGAAGCCATCAACAATTATAAAAAGGCGACAAACAAATGTATTAAACCAGCGAAAAATCCGGTTACACCGCCCAATACAATCAGAATCCACTCATCTTCCTGAAACGCAGGGCGTAACAGGTTCTGGAATTCTTTAGGCGTCAATTCGCGAATACGGTCTCTAAACATTTGATAGATCTTCTGTGCACGGCTCGCATTGAATGCCGGGTCACACACAGGCACCATCGTAATTTCAATTGAGCGATCGATCAAGTCTGTCTTGAGTCTTGCGTATTCTTTTGGCCCTAAAGACAGCTGTAACGATGTCCGAACCAGCGGAGTTTCCATAATTTCATTAATATGACGTTTTACAATACGACGGGTTTTCTCTCTACGGGTACCGTACATCATTTCGGTCATAATCGATTTTAAAGTAATGAGGTCTTCAGTCACTACTCTTGCAAATACATCAGAGACCTCATCCTGACGCTTCATAAAAGCGCCTTGCATATTATAACGGCCTATACGCAAGACAGGTACAATCCACGGGAATTTACGGTCTTTAGTTAAACGGAATAACTGTGGATAGCGAATGTAATGTGGCTCTACTGGGTTAAACACCATCCAGATTGCAATCCAGTTGGTCAGGAACCCCCAGATGGATGCCCAGAAAGGAACTGTCCAGTGCCAAGGTACTACAAACCAGACAATCATCTGGAAGATACCAAAAAACATACCAATCAGGGCACTAATATGCCAGATAAAGTTAATCTCTTTCTGGCCAACTTTCAGAAACATGCGAACCATGAGCAAACGGTCACCTTCCATCTGGCGAACCACCATCTCACGCATATTGACTAGAGATTCTACATTGAGGGTAAGCTCAGTGACCAGGTCATGCAGAACAACCGGAAGCTGCTTATGGGCCTGTGCGTAAATACGGCGTTTAATTGAATAAGGCAGATTTTCCCAGAGCACAGCATTACGGTCCAGCATAACCTCATCAATCAGGTGTTCCAGTTCAAATCCAACCTGCTCACCAATAATACGTGCCATATCGGCTGGGTCCATTGCCTCGAGAAACTCTTGAAGCGACCCAAGTTTAGATAAGGTATTGTCAGTGATAATGCCCGAAATACGGCCAGCTTTACGCGGCACAATTCCCTGCCAGCCAATTGGAATAGGACCTAAATAAAAGCCCCAGAAATTGATTGGATAAAACACCATTTTCAGTGCCATCCAAACATGGGCCCAAGTAACAAAAGCTGTCACAGGAATAATGCTGAGCACGGCCCAAAAATCAGGTCGATTTGAAAAGGTTTGCCACAGTTCACTGACGTACTCTAACATGCATGACTCTCGTATTTATTTCTATTCGCTAAATTATTCACGTTATCAAGTTCGCTATTTTTACTTCAGGCCAAAACTCAGGGTGTAAGAAAATTGTAGTTGAGGTTCAGTATTGGCAGTTACTTCACCCTCCTGATTCTTAAATTTTTCTGCCGCTCCCAGTCCGACACTTAAAGTACTGATCCGTTCAGGACTGAGCCAGACATATGCCAAATCTATACCAGCACCTAAACGAGACTTGTACTCGTTATTCTTAAATTGACTGTCGAGATGTCCCAGATAGGCACCGATATAGTAACCGTTTTTAGCTTCTCCGGTGAAATAATATGGATAACGGAAGCCAACTTGGGCACCAAACGGATTATCATCGTCCAGAAAAACACCAGCTTTAGTGTAAGCAATGCCATATTGATTAACCCATTCAGCATTTAGATGAAGAAGCTCCTGGGTTATCCCTGCGCCTACATTCCAGCTAGCAGCGTCCCCTGCTCCCAGCTTGGCCTGAAGTAAATTTTGGGCATGGGCAGTATTTACCAGCACAAAGAGTGCCAGTAAGGGATAGATTTTTCTCATTATTTTCTCCATTTTCCCTGTAAAAACAACAGCAGTCCAGCTGGCCTAATTCCTGACTTTAACAGAATTAATATGCTTGTTATATACAGCACTTTAGAATTTTGCTGTCTATAAAGTCAAAGAATGGGCAGCTTATTTATTTTTTACTTTATTTAAAAATAACTGATCATTCCAAATGATGATAGGCTAAAATAGCCGGTCATTTGTTCTCCCTGTACGTTTGGTCAAAGTACGCCGTATGAAGCAGCATTTCCCCCTTAAAAATGAACAGCAGGAAAAGCGGATTTATCGTAGCCGCATTTTCATCACAATGGGTATTGTGGCGTTCTTTTTACTTTTACTCGCAGGGCATTACGCATATTTGCAGATTGCGCATTATGACGAATTCAGTACAGCTTCAGATAAAAACCGTATTCGCCTGCAACCGATTGCACCTGCCCGCGGCTATATATATGACCGAAACGGTATTCTTCTGGCTGATAATTATCCGGTATTTTCAGCGACCATGAGCCGTGCAGATATCGAAGATATTGAGGCTACGCTGGCGCGTCTTACTCCAGTTTTAAGTCTGACTCCTGAAGATATTGCCCGTTTTGAAAGCCGAATCAAAGCTTCCAGAAAAACTGAACGTGTGGTAATCAAAATGAATCTGACCGAGACAGATATTGCCAAGTTTAGCGAATTAAAATATCAGTTTCCGGGAGTCAATATTGAAACCCAGATGACTCGTTATTATCCACATGGTGACCTATTTGCCCATGTTATTGGTTATGTGGGCCGGATTAATGATAAAGAACTTAAGAAAATTGATAAAGATCTGTATGCCGGCACCAACTTGATTGGAAAAATTGGCGTTGAAAAGTCCTATGAAGAACTGCTGCATGGTATTCCCGGGAACGAGTCAGTTGAGGCAGATGCACATGGTAATGTGTTACGCAATTTGGGACGTAAAGACCCGGTTCGTGGTAATGACCTTTATCTCTCTATTGATTATGGCCTGCAAATGGTTGCCACAGAACAGCTGGCTGGCCGTCGTGGCGCCATTGTTGCCCTTGATCCTCGTACTGGTGAAATTCTGGCGCTGGTTTCCAGTCCCAGCTTTAATCCGAATTTATTTGTAACTGGTATCAGCCATACAGACTATAGCGGTCTCCGTGATAATCTGGACCAGCCTTTATATAATCGTGCCGTACAGGGAGCTTATCCTCCAGGTTCAACCATCAAACCCATGTTTGGATTAGGTGGTATTCATTATGGTTATGTCGACTGGAATACCGCTATTTCTGATCCGGGTTACTTTACTTTGCCCGGTGACAGCCACCGTTTCCGTGACCATAAAAAAACTGGTCATGGCATGGTAAATTTGCATAAAGCTCAAAATGTATCATGCGACACTTACTTCTATGTGCTCTCTTACCGTATGGGTATTGAGAAAATGAATGCCTGGATGCGTCAGTTTGGTTTTGGTGAAAAAACTGGCGTAGATCTGCCTAGCGAAAGCGAAGGTCTGTATCCTAATCCTGAATGGAAAATGCGTACCCGTAAAGCAAAATGGCTTAAAGGTGAAACAATTTCAGTCAGTATTGGTCAGGGTGCATTTACTGCCTCTCCCCTACAACTGGCTCTTGCCACAGCTATTACGGCCAATCAGGGCTCCCGGGTAACGCCTCATGTTTTACGTGAGACCCGCGGGACCAAAACTTACCATGTGCATAACGGCACCAATGGAAAAATCCAGTTTAATGGAACACCTGAAGACTGGATCAAGATGCGTGAGGCCATGGTGGATGTAATTCAAACCGGTACAGGTAAAGGAATCCGTAGTGGTCTGTCTTATCACATTGCCGGAAAAACAGGGACAGCACAGGTTAAAAGTATTGCTCAAGGCAAGCGTTATAATGAGTCCTTGCTTACTGAACGCCAGCTTGATCATGGCTTATTTGTAGGATTTGCACCGGCTGAAAATCCTGAAATTGCCATTGCGGTAGTTTGGGAAAATGGTCGTCATGGTGGTTCCGCTGCACAGCTCGCCCGCCCTATTTTCGATTACTGGCTGGTCAAAAAAGAGAAAAATCCGATCCGCCCAAGTGCACACCAGATCAGCGGTGGCTTGATGACTGCTGGTATTAAACCGGCAGAGCTACCTAGTGGTACTACAGGTATCCCTGCACCTGAAACAGCATCCGGTACAAACCAGCCTGTTGCTCAATCCAATACGGCCAGCCGCGTACAAAATGTAGAGAGTGATTAAAGATGAAAAACCAGCTCCGCATTATTGGTGGTGAATGGAAACGGCGTCAGCTGCCATTTGCCAGTATTCAAGGCTTACGACCTACCCCAGACCGGGTACGTGAAACGCTGTTTAACTGGCTCATGTGGGAAATCCAGAATGCCCATGTTCTAGATATCTGTGCAGGATCTGGCGCACTTGCTTTTGAGGCTTTGTCACGTGGCGCCGCTTCAGTTGTTATGATTGAACCCAACACTATACAAGCCAGCTTCCTTCAGCAAAACCGTCAGCTGTTAAAAGCTGAAAACAGCCAGCTCAAGATTGCGACTGCACAGCAGGTTTTACCTATACTTCAACAAAGCTTTGATGTAGTGTTTTTAGACCCTCCCTATAGCTTGGACTTGTGGCAGGAACTTGCTGGGCTAGCTGATCCACTCATTAAAGATCAGGCTTATATTTATGTAGAAGCAGATCGGGAGTTACAGCGGCTCCAGCTGCCTGCGAACTGGCAACTGCTTAAGCAAACCAAGGCTGGTACAGTAAGAGCCGGTCTTTACCAGAAAAAGAGTAAATAACGCAGACCTAGTTCTATTGTTATGGCCGTAGATTACGGTTTCCCTGTAAACGGCTCCCCCGACCAGACTGGATAAGATTAGGTCGTGGCCGGCCATTTTTAACATCTTCAGTCATCTGACTGTTTCCAGCCTGTAAATTAAAATGGTATACCGGTGAAGAAGATTTTACAGACTGTTCCGGGTAATCATTCATATGCGCCGCAACAGCTCCACTGAATACCGCCATGGTTAACCATAGTAAGAACAGCTGCTTCATCTTACCTCCTGAATTACTTATTAATAAAAAATGAGTATGAAAGGGCTTTATGAAGAATCAGCCAATACAATGTTGCCGAATCTTTCAGTCTCTTTAAGCTCTGCAAATTTTCTTCATTTTTTGTTCATTATTTATTTTTATATTAAATTACATATATTTAAAATATTATTTCCAACTTCTAATTTAAAAGAAGAATTACAATGGCGTATATCAGCCCATTACAGGCCGAATGCGATTTCAACAGGGTTTAAAATAGCTTTCATTTTTATCTTTTACCCATAAATTGCTATTTTAACTAAAAAGTTACAGGACAAAGTTATATGAATATTCAAGAACAGGTAGTACTGGTGACGGGAGGTGCCCGTGGTTTAGGCTTAGCGATCACTCAAGCATTAGTGAGTCAGGGAGCCCGTGTAGTAGTTAACTATATGAGCAGTCATGAAACAGCACGACAGTTACAACAAAATTTTCCAGAACAGATTTTTATTTATCAGGCTGATGTGACCAATTCTTCTCAGGTACAGGCCATGTTTAAAGCTGCTAAACAGCATTTCGGGCAGGCAGTTAACTCGGTCATCAATAATGCCTTGGTTCAATTTCAGTTTAATGGCGATGCGCGTCCCAAAATAGAAGAGCTAAGCTGGCAGACAATGCAAAGCCAGTTTGAAGGTGCAGTGAAGGCCGCACTAAATACTACGCAAGCTGCATTTACTGATATGAAAGCCGAACATTTTGGCCGTATTATCAATATTGGTACTAATCTGGTTCAGAATCCGGTAGTCCCCTATCATGACTATACTACTGCAAAAGCTGCATTATTAGCCTTTACCCGCACTGCTTCACATGATTTAGGGCCATATGGTATTAATGTAAATATGCTTTCTGGCGGCCTGTTACAAGCTACAGACGCCAGCCGAGCCACACCAGATGAAGTCTTTCAACTTATCGCAGCCTCTACACCACTACGAAGGGTGGTTACACCTCAAGAATTTGCAGATGCCATTTTAATGTTTTTGTCCCCATTTGCACGTGCAGTGACGGGCCAGAATCTGATTGTGGATGGTGGATTAGTTAAAGGATAAGACGACTCTGTTTAATAAATTTAGGAATACTGCTGATTTATTCAACAAGCAAACACAAAATCCAGAAAATTTTACCGCTCTCAACAGCAGTATAAACAGGAAGTCGTTACAATACCGCCCTTTTTATGCTGCATGAAAAAGTAATGAAAATTTTAGCATTATTTTCCAGCCTAATCCTTTTGACTGGCTGTTCATTTGGCTCATCCGCTGAGCTTAAACGAGCAGAGAAGCTGTTCAGCCAGTTTGAATGTAATAATATTGAAAGTACTCAGATTACTCACAGCGATATTAATACTTATCACCAGCAGTCTCTTGGAGCCACTAAAGCCAAAGTAAGAAGCTATATAGAAAATTATAAGGATGGAGAAGCAGAGCTCGATATGCCTCTTGATGAAGTTGTAGCACAACAATATCAACTTTATAAGGCGGCTTGCGAATCGTTAGGGGGAATTAGTCCAGATGAATAAAGTGGGAGAATTTATAATTAAGGTTTTAAGACTTAATATCACGCGCCTATTAAAAAATAACGGATTCCATTATTGTTAAGTTTTCTGCTGCTTATACTTGGTGCTGAAATAACGTAATCACTCTTCAACCAACTAAACTGGTTTTATTATGCTAGAACAGGCCATTAGGACTACCATTAAGATATATTTTATAGAAAACAGACTTGAGTCTGTTTTCTATATTCAGGAAAAAGTAAGCAAAATCAATTTAGATAACGTACATCAACACTGAAATTTTCTGGAAATTTAGGCTCGATATTGGCATAAAACTGCATAATTTCCTGCATGTCCTGCTCATAATTTCCAGTCGGGTAAATGATTTTACCGACTCCTGCCCGTTTCTTTTTATAGTCCATATAAGCAAGAGCAATTGGAACACCGGCAGTCATTGCAATATGATAAAAACCAGTTTTCCAGTTTTCTTGCTTGGCTCGTGTGCCTTCTGGTGTTACCAGCATTACCAGATGAGGATGCTCTTTAAACAGGTCAGCCATCAGCTGCACCATACTTGCACGGGCTTGTCCTTCTTTTTTTGGACTGCGGTCAATACCAATACCGCCCATAGCACGAACAAACGGCCCTAGAGGAAACTTCATATAACTGTCTTTAATAGTAATACGTACATTAACCCCTAAAACTTTTAAGGCCAGCCGGGCATAAACAGCATCCCAATTACTGGTATGCGGCGCAGCAATCATTACACACTGTTCAAGACCTTGTGGCCATTGGTTATCTGTTTCCCACCCCATCAGGCCCAAGCTATATTCTGCAATTTTTCTTAACACTCAAGCTTACCCACTTTCTAAAAGGAGGCAGATTCTAACAATTTATTCTGTATAAAAGAGGGAGATTCAATCTAAATTTGATCAAAATACATGCAATTAATATATATATGTATAAATTTAATTTTCATCTGATCCAAGACTAATATAAGAATAATTTGCGAAATAAAATAGCGTTATTTTAGACCTAACATTGCTTAACACTTAAATACAGATCTCTACTCGTGACACAGACTTAATACTTCTATATTGAACCTATAAAATAGCCATGTTAGAGGTAATTCTTATGACTACACCAAACGCTGCGAATGATAATCCGCATGTTCAGCATACGGACAATACTCATGAAAAATTCTCTGAAAAAGAAGAACAACAGAATGAACAACAGCAGAAAGAAATTGATAAAGGAATTCCTCAGAAGCAGAAATAACTTTGTACCAAGCTTCTATCTAGTTGACCAGATCATTCCAACATAACAAAATTAGTTAAAGACAGGCCAGTTTTGGCCTGTAACTATTTTAGTAGCATTTTATTTACAGTGTTGTAGTAATTTCTAATGATGACCTATAAGTCGAAATACTTACTCTATTAAAATATTTATATCAATTTATCTATATAAATTATTTATTCACGAACTGCCAAGAGGGAATAATGAAAAAGACTATCTGTATTTTTACGATCTCATCTATTTTCTTTACGGCCTGTAGTACAAATGAGCAGGCTACTCAACATTCTGAAAAGAATAATGATCGACATGCTACTACTGTAATGACGCCTACTCCATCGACTTCTCGTAAAGCTCAAATGGCGGATAGCGCCCATAATGTTGAAAACTCACTCGACTGGGAGGGGGAATATGAAGGTATATTACCTTGTGCTGACTGCGAAGGCATTAAAACAGAGCTGGAACTGCATGCCGATAAAACTTATGAATTGACAGAAGAATATTTAGGTAAAGGGCCAAATAACAAATTTAAGGTGCGTGGGCTGTTCCATTTTGATGCTGCCAACCCTTCTTTAGTTGTACTGGACCAAGCTGGTGATCAGCGTAAATATTTTATTGGTGAAAGCTTTGCTGAATTGCGCGATCGCATTACTGGTGAAAAAATAGATAGCAAGCTGAATTACACCTTGAAGAAAGAGTTTTAAAAAATTTATTTTAGTTTTTTAACGTCGATCAAATAAAAACCCCGCAGAAGCGGGGTTTTTTTGAATCAGCTTAAACCTTAGTGGTTAGCAAACTGGTTCATTGTGTTTTTCGCATCGTCGCCCGCTTTAAGCGCATTATCACCAGCGAAAATTTCTTTATGATCATCACCGATATCAGAACCCGCCATTGCTTGGTGTTTCACACAAGCGATGCCACCACGGATTTCTTTGCGCTGTACACCAGCAACATAAGCCAACATGCCTTCAGAACCGAAGTAACCTTGAGCCAGCTCATGAGTAGAGAGCGCAGCTGTATGATAAGTCGGCAATGTGATCAAGTGATGGAATACACCTGCTTCACGAGAAGCATCTGCCTGGAAGGTACGGATTTTCGCATCAGCTTCGGCAGCCAGTTCAGAATCGTCATACTCAGCGCTCATCAATTTAGCACGGTCATATGCAGAAACGTCCTTACCTTCAGCAACCCAACGGTCGTAAGCTTGTTGACGGAAGTTTAAAGTCCAGTTGAACGATGGAGAGTTGTTATAAACAAGCTTCGCATTTGGAACAACTTCTTTCACACGGTTAACCATGTGTGCAATTTCTTCAACGTTTGGCGTTGCAGTCTCGATCCACAGCAAGTCAGCACCGTTTTGCAGACTGGTTACACAGTCAAGTACAACGCGGTCGATTTGAGTACCTTCACGGAACTGGTACAGACCAGATGCTAAACGTTTAGGACGGTGTAATTTACCATCACGTTTAATCAGGATTTCATCTTCTTGAGCTTCAGAGATATCAATTTCAGTTGTATCTAGGTAGCTGATGTATTGAGAAGCGATGTCGCCTGGCTCTTTAACCACTGGGATTTTTTGAGTCAGGTCAGCGCCTTCAGAGTCAGTACGTGCAACGATGATACCGTCTTCAAGACCCATTTCCAGGAATGCATAACGAAGCGCGTGAATTTTCGCAATAAAGTCTTCATGTGGAACTGTTACTTTACCAGCCTGGTGACCACATTGTTTCGCGTCAGAAACCTGGTTTTCGATTTGAAGTGCACAAGCACCCGCTTCGATCATTTTCTTGGCAAGCAGGTAAGTTGCTTCTTCATTACCAAAACCAGCATCGATGTCAGCAATAATTGGTACAACATGAGTTTCGAAGTTATCAATCTGGCTAGTAATTTCAGCAACTTTTGCAGAATCACCCGCTTCTTTAGCTTTATTTAAAGCACGGAACAGATCATTCAGTTCTTTCGCATCGGCTTGACGCAAGAACGTATAGATTTCTTCGATCAATGCAGGAACAGAAGTTTTTTCGTGCATAGACTGGTCAGGAAGTGGACCGAACTCTGAACGAAGTGCAGCAACCATCCAACCAGAAAGGTAGATATAGCGACGTTCAGTTGTACCGAAGTATTTTTTGTTCGCAATCATTTTTTGTTGTGCGATGAAACCGTGCCAGCAACCCAAAGATTGAGTATATTTGCTAGAGTCAGCATCATAAGCAGCCATATCACGACGCATAATAGCAGCTGTATATTTAGCAATATCTAAACCGGTTTTGAAACGGTTTTGTAGTTGCATACGAGCAGCATCTTCTGGGCTGATATCACGCCAAGTGTCGCCAAATTTAGCTTTTAATTCACGTACTGCATCTATCGCTGTTTGATATGTAGTCATGATATTTTCCTGTATTCATTTTAGGAGTTCATCAATCGAGGTACTAAATCATACTCGGTATAATTTGTTTAGATTTAGAACACTTCGTTACGATGAACACAGCTTAGTGGTGATAAAAAAATTAATCCAATATTCTCCATTGATTTTCAATATTTTTTTAGAAAATACCTAGATCAAAGTCGTATTATAATTATGTTTCAATATATTATATCATTGTTTTTATTAAATTATTTAAAATAAGATTTGACTTTTAATGTTTAGTATTTAGCCATTTTTTTTATTAGACTTAAGTGGAGTGCTTTTATAGTTCCAAGCAGGGCTTACAAATTAAGAGAAAAAATTATCATTTAAGGTTTTTTATAAAAATACATTTGTATATAGATTAAACTTTTAAATTTTTACTCCATTTAAAGTTAAATAATTATTCTAATCAATAAAATTGGATTTTTACTGATTAATACCTTTTAAACTTATTCAGATTATTTATCTGAATTTTTCAGTGCTTTTAGCACAAATATATTTAACTGTGGCATAATTCAATATGATTTAACATTTTTATTTTCGGTATTTATTTTATGAATCTTGAGCGGGTAGACCTGAATCTACTAATTTATCTTGATGTCCTTCTTCGCGAAAAAAATGTAACTCGTGCAGCAGAACAACTCGGGGTAACCCAGCCCGCCATGAGTAATATTTTACGTCGTTTACGTAACCTGTTCAATGATCCACTGCTGATCCGTTCATCTGAGGGTATGACCCCGACTGAACGTGCTTTAGAGTTACAGCCGCGTATTCGTGATGCGCTGGCTGATCTTTCCATGATTCTGGAGCCACGTACCGAATTTCGTCCTTATACGTCTAATCGCGTATTTCGCATTATGACTTCAGATTATGCTGAAGCAACCTTGGTACCACGTCTGGTCAAGGCCTTGCGCTCAGAAGCACCTAATGTTGTGCTGGACTTCTTAACACCAAGCGATGTGTCTTACCGTGATATGGAGCAAGGTAAAGTTGACTTGGCCATTAACCGTTTTAATGAGATTCCACAGAGTTTTCATCAGGTACTGGTGTGGCGTGACAGTTATTCTTGTCTGCTGAATAACAAGCATCCCGCCATGAACAATCTGAACCTGAAAAGTTATCTGGATGCCCAGCATATCTGGGTGTCTAAAACAGGTATGGGCGTTGGTTTTGGGGTGAATCCTGAGAAACAGGCCGGACTGGGCTGGATTGATCAAGCTTTAGAACGTATTGGCCAGAAACGCAAGATTTCAGTTTTTACCCGGCATTACCAGATGCCGGCGCTCTTGGCTGCAAATGTTGATCTGATTGCGACATTACCAACACGTATCGCACGTCTACAGGCGAAAAGCCAAAATCTGATTATTAAAGATCCGCCATTTTATATTCCTGAGTTTGAGCTGAAGATGGCATGGTGCCCGCTTTTGCATCATCACCCTGCCCATCGCTGGTTACGTCAGTTAATTTTATATGTAGCCCGTCAGATGATTGAAGATGAAAACCGAGAATTTCTGATGAATAATTCACAATTATCACCTCATTACTAGAGAGTAAATTTCTTTATTTTCTATTTTTCGGTTTATACTCTAAGGCTTAAGGAGAATTCTTATTCCTTAAGCCTTTTTTGTGTTAAAACAATTTCATAATAACGATGAATCACACAGGTGTCTTGTGAGCCTTTTTCAAAATATTGTCATCATTATTCTCCTGATCATTGGTGCAGGTTTTCTCTCATTAACTGAAATTGCACTGGCTGGCGCTCGTCGGGTCAAGCTCAAGATTCTGGCAGAATCCGGAGACGAGCGGGCAACTAAAGTTTTAATGTTACAAGAGCAGTCGGCAGACTTCTTCGCAGCTTCCCAAATTGGTCTAAATGCGGTAGCAATTTTAGGTGGTATTTTAGGTGAGGCTGCTTTCCGCCCTTATTTTGTAAATCTGATTGACCGTTTTTATGAAGGGCCCTGGACAGAAACGATAGGTTTTGCTCTTTCCTTTACGCTGGTAACTTCACTTTTTATTCTGTTCGCAGATCTTATGCCAAAACGTTTGGCCATGATTGCGCCTGAGAAAATTGCTGTTTCGGTGATTAATCCTATACAGATTTTTATCAAGGTCTGTAAACCTTTGGCTTGGTTCATTAATGCAATTGCCAATACTTTGTTTCGGCTATTTAAAGTAAATACCACCAGGGAAGACAATATTACTTTTGATGATATTTCTGCCGTAATGGATGCAGGTGCACAGGCGGGGGTCTTGCAAAAACAGGAACATCATTTTATTGAAAATGTTTTTGAGCTAGAAGAACGTAACGTACCCTCAAGTATGACCACCCGCGAAAATGTGGTGTACTTTACTTTAAAAGAGTCCGAAGCCAGCATTCGTCAGAAACTGGCAGAATATCCCTATTCAAAATTTCTGGTTTGTAATGAACATATCGATGAAGTAATTGGCTATGTAGACGCCAAAGATATATTGGTAAGAATTTTAAATAACCAGTCCCTGCTTCAACTCAATGAAAATACCATACGTACTGTATTGACCATACCAGATTCGCTAACGCTTTCTGAACTGCTTGACCGTTTTCGTTCAACCAAAGAAAAGTTTGCAGTTGTTATTAATGAATATGCCTTGGTGGTTGGGGTAATCACTTTAAGTGACATTATGATTACTGTTATGGGGGATTGGGTGACGCCACTTGAAGAAGAACAGCAAATCATTAAACGGGATAATAATTCCTGGTTAATTGATGGCAGTACCCCCATCGAAGATTTGAAACATGCCCTCGAAATTGATGAAATGCCGGATGAAGACAACTATGAAACCTTAGCTGGTTTTATGATGTACCAGCTCCGCAAGATTCCACGCCCTGCCGATGTAGTAATTTATACCAACTACAAGTTCGAAGTCGTGGATGTTGACCATTTCAAAATAGACCAGCTTCTAGTGACCCGTATGCTGGAACCAAATGCTACGCCTTCTACAGAGCAGGAATAAGAGAATTTTATAGGAATAAAAATAACAGGAGACTTATCCCCTATATTTCTCTAATTTTTTCTGCCATCTAACGTGTGGCACAAATGATTAGATAAAGAGAAATTATTTAAGCTTTACGGCTTTCTAGCTCATTTTTCTTGAGCTTAGTTGACATCATATAGCTATAAACTTAAGCAGTTGGCAAATTGGCTTAACCGCCTTAAAGCAATTAACTGGAAGTATATGATTTTCAGTTAACTGGCCGATTTAATTATGCAGTTTTTATAAATTATAAATAATTATAAAATCATATTCATAAGGACATTAAAAAAGAGCCAGCTGGCTCTTTTTACATGAAATGATTTATTGCAGATTCAGCAAAGTATCGAGTACTGCCTCATAATGAATCTGGATATCTTCTGATAAGATTTTATAGGCATTGTCAAACTGTACCATTGGCCAGCCTTCTTTCCAGAATGGAAAGATATTATGCAGGTCATGAGTCACCACTGCTTCTTCACGGGTAATTGCCTGAGCTACTTGCGCCAATACCTGAGCAGTTTGTGCCCCATCAATTGCCATGTAATCGATTCCGTGTGCTTTAAGAATACGAATACGGTCTTTCTTATAGCGAATTTTTTTGGCCTGGGCCTCATTTAGGTTTAGTGCAAGGGTTACCGCTTCAACAAAATTATTTTCAAAAGCCTGATTCAGTGCAATCAGAGCATCCCGATGACTTTCCTGACGCCCAGCCTTGCCACCGGAACGAATGATTTCTTTTGCCTGTGTATCTAAGGCATCATTTTTCATGGCATTTAGAATATCTAGTTTTTCAATATCGCTAAGCTGTTCGGAAGAGTGTTCAGTCATGGAAAGTCCTTGGACAATATACTAAACGCCTATTTTGACATAAAATGACTTCTGAAAATGTGATTTTAGATATGGGACCATATTTAAATTCATGTTTCTCTCTATTTTAAATCCGATGGTGAGAAAAAACCGCCTAACGGGCGGCTTTTTAATAACAAAAATACAGATTAGAGTACTTCTACTACAACTTTGCCTACATGTTCGCCCGTATCCATTGCTGCATGAGCATCTTGTATCTGATCGAACTTAAAGGTCTGATAAATCATTGGCAAACACTCACCTTTTGCCAATAAAGGCCAGACATGCTGTTTTAGACCTTCAGTAATGGTCTGTTTTTCTGCAGTATTGCGTGCACGCATGGTCGAACCAGTAATAGTCAGACGTTTCATCATAATATGGCCAAGGTTTATTTCTTTGGCTTTACGTCCACCTAAAAAGGCCAGATAAACCAAACGACCATCTTTACGCAGCAGGTTCAAGTTACGTTCAAGATAGGGTGCCCCAACAATATCCAGTATCACGTCTATACCGCTCTTGTCAGTCTTCTCAGTAATGTAGCTTTCAAAGTCTTGGGTTTTATAATTAATCGCATCTGTCAGATGCGCAATTGCTGCAACTTTTTCATCACTGCCGACTGTGGCGAAAGTTTTAATGCCTAGTGCCTTACATAACATTAAGGCTGTAGTACCAATACCACTGGTGCCACCATGAATCAGTACAGTTTCTCCTGCTTTGGCTTTACCCATCTGAAACAGGTTAGCCCAAACCGTAAAAAATGTTTCTGGAATAGCAGCAGCCTGAACTAGGCTGACTCCTTCTGGAACCATCAGGGTCTGGGTTTCAGGTACTACACAATATTCGGCATAGCCGCCACCATTGGTGAGTCCACAGACCTGATCACCTACTTTAAACTGAGTTACGTCTGTACCTACTGCTTCGACCACCCCAGCCACTTCCAGACCAGGAACCGGAGTGACCCCTGCAGGCATCGGATAAAGTCCCTGACGTTGCAGGATATCTGGTCGGTTAATTCCGAAAGCATGAACCTTGACTAAAACTTCATCAGCTTTTGGTACTGGAATAGCAACACTTTCATAGGCCAGCTTTTCTGGGCCGCCCGGTTCAGTAATAATGACCTGTTGCATGGTGGTTTGCTGTGACATGATCTTTCCCTATCTGTTACTGTTCAAGTTTCTAGCTGCTATTTGAACATATAAATTTGCCACAATGAAGCTTAGCCGGATTTATGTATACATTTAAACAGCAACCGGCAGATTACCGGTTCTCACTCCACTTATTTATATTCCCCGCATAAAACATTAGCTATCAGCATACTTGTGTCTCATCCATATGAAATTAATAAAACTTTAATATGTAAGAATTTTTTAAATAACTGCTGAATCCATCTACTTGTCATTTTAGTGCTCTAGCCTTCTGGCCCGAACTATAACTAAAACTGAGGTTACTCATGAAATTTGCCAAATTGAGCTTTACTATCTTGCTGGTTCTGGGCCTTGTCGCCTGTAATGATGATCACGACTCAAGTAGAAATAACGGCTCGAATGATACGCCAGTAGTGACTCCTCCAGCTCCAACCCCCCCTGACCCGAGTGAAGAAGTACCACAACCCAAAATTTACATTGATGAAAATTTTGACCAGCTGTCTGCACTTCCGGCAGGCTGGATTGCCCCTAAAGCAAATGCAGGAAAAGTTTATATAGAAAATAGCAGTCTATTTATTGATGGCCGGGCTAATGATACCCAGATGACTTCGCTTATCTTGCCTGAAGAATTTCAGAAATTACGTGACTATCGGATCGATATTGAGTTTAGCTACCCTGAAAAAAATAATGCTACCCGCTGGGGCAGTATTATGTATCGTGCAGCTGATGCTTTAAGTGAACCGGCATTTACACCTTATTACCAGTTTGCAATCCGTGCCGAGGCAACTGGAGCAAGTGGTGTAGAACTGGCATTACGACAGCCTACCAATGCATGGAATGTTTTACAAAAAGGGGCCTATAAAGAAAATATTGAAGGTAATAAAACCTATAAAGCCACGGTAGTCGTATCCGGCAACCGGGTACGCCATTATCTGGATAATAATCTGATCCACGATACCACTTTACCTTACAACCTGAACCAGGGCGGAATAGGACTCTCAACTGCGGGTCTCTTGATGCGGGTAGATAGTATCAGGGTTACCCAACAGTTGGATACCTTGCCTGAATCAAATAAAGTTACGCCTATAGCCGAGCAGAGCTTGCCGGTTTCTATGGCACCCACTTTGATTCAACCCGCCTCAACTCAAGGAGTGATTTCAAATGCTGTAAGCCAAGTCTATTATCAGCTGGACGATCAGTTAAATATTCTTGATACATCCAATAAAAAAATCACTTCTCTAAAAGATTATTTAGGTGATCCTAAACGTAACACCATGCCCCTGTTCAGCATTAAAAACGAGTCAACAATTGAACATTTAAAGGTATTTTCAGATTCAGTTGATATTGCAGACATTACGTTAAGTTCAGACAACGTTGAGCTACTACGTAAAGCCCGTATCAGCCTACCCACAGTACGGACTGCACTGGATTATTCAAAACAGCTAAACCTGACCAATAGCGTAAAAGATATTGTCACTATTACTCATAACACCAATACGGCTTTGGCAAAAATTATAATTTTACCTGAGCAGCTTGTGAATGATATCACTGTTAGCCATTTACAACGGTTATTGCTTACACCGTGGGCTTATAGCACCACTACTGATCCGGTAAAGGCTGCCAGGATTCTTACAAGTGGGGTTAATGGAATTATTGCTACCTCTCCTGATGTATTTCAGAACATCATGAAAAGTATGAAACCAAATACTCTGCTTCGCAAACCGCTTATTACCGGTCACCGTGGTATACCGGCACTTGATGATGAAAATACTCTAGAAGGTGCATTAAAGGCCGTTGAAGTAGGAGCAGATGCAGTTGAAAACGATATCTATCTGACTACTGACGGTCATATCGTCATTATGCATGATGGTTCAGCGAAACGGACAACTGGTGTAGGCCGTAATATTGAAGATATGACATTAGCTGAAGTACGTCAGCTTCGTACACTAGGCTATAACCGTACTGTACCTACTTTAGAGGAATTTCTGGACGCTTTAAAAACTCATAAGAATGTGATGCATTTTATTGAAATCAAAAGTTCCAAACCAGAAATTGTACCTGCATTAAAAGCTTTGTTAGATAAACATGATGTTTATGATCAAGTCGTGGTGATCAGTTTTAATGGGCCTCAACTTTTAAAGATGAAAAATATTTTACCGGGTGTGTCTACCGGTTTTCTAACCAACACTCCTACCGCAGAAAGCGATATAGTCAATACACGTCGTATCCTAGATGCAACGCAGCAGTATTCCTCTACCTTCAATCCATCCTATAATGGGTTGTCTACCAATTTAATGAACATGGCCAAAGACCGGGGTGTAACATTCTGGCCATGGACTTTCCGTACAAATAAGGCCGATTTCAACCGGATGTATATTGCAGGAACTCATGGTTTAACCACTGACTACGCTCATGATGCATCAGACTTTGTGGTAAAACTCAAAGTCCCTGCTCAGGTTAATGCCAGCATTGGCAAGCCTATCAGTATTAATGGTGAAAAGATTACGCAGAAAGGCCAAGTTAGCAATATTACTTTTAGTCAGATGCTGCTATTACCTACTTCCGGAAAATACAGCCAGAATGCGCAAGGGCAACTGAGTTTCTCTGAGAAAGGGACAGCTTACGTTATGCCGAGCTATACCTATAATATTGACACAACCAGTCAATATACAATTTATGCGCCACCTGTACAGGTAAATGTTCAATAATCTTTTTTTTAAATTAAAAACCAGACTGATTCGCCGGTTTGGTTTTTCTGATGTATAAGTAGAAGTAATCAAATTAAAAATCTATCGATTAAAATAAAAGTTTTCAACACGGAAATTTAATATTTTTATAAGTATGGTTTTAAAAAAAAACCCCGCCATTAAGACGGGTTTTGTTTAGAATAATCCAGTCCTATAGACGAACTAATTCGACAATTTTATCAGCCAGCTCTTCAACCGTATCTAAATTAAGCTCAACATCAGCACCTTCTGTAACATCTGTAATCACTACAATACCTGTTTCACGTAACAGGGTTACCTGCTCTGCCGTTAAGCCAGCCTTAGCAAGTGCAACTATGCCTTGCTGCATGAGTAAACTTTCCAGCCCTTGCGCGTGTTCAAGTACTTGTGTATTTACACTCACAACCGCAGGTTTTTGACCTAAACGTGCAGCACGGTCTTCTGGAGTAACTGGCTTGGCATTAGCCTTCCACTCAACGGCAGATTCAACCATACCTGCGCCAACTGTCACATTGCTCAGACGGTCAATAAAAATAAATGCGCCGGTATAGCGGCTGTCCTGGTAACGGTCAAAGACTACAGGTGCATCAAATTCCACTGTTACATTGGCAATTGCATTAAGTTCAAGCTGTTCCACCTGAGTTTGCTCAAGCGTATTCACATTGACGCGGTAATTAATCTCGGTGACTTTGGCTGGAACAGTTTGTGTGCCTAGCTTGATATTATAAAGTTTGCCTTTTACAAGAGGCTGGTCAGTCATCCATACGACAGTAGCACGTACAGAACGTGAGATTTCTGGCCGGTCACCTGCTTTAACAATCAGGTTACCGCGAGAAATATCAATCTCATCATTCAAGGTTAAAGTGACTGCCTGCCCTGCAACTGCCTGCTCAAGATTACCATCATAGGTCACGATTTCTTTAACCGTTGATCGTTTACCTGATGGTAAGGCAATGATTTCATCACCCACATTTACCGTGCCTAATGCAATCGTACCAGCAAATCCACGAAAATCCAGATTTGGACGGTTTACGTACTGCACTGGAAAACGGAATTCCTGCTTAGCAGAATTACGGTTGATCTCTACATTTTCCAGCGTCGCCATCAGGGTCTGGCCCTTATACCATGGGGTATTGGCTGATGGATTGACTACATTGTCACCATTTAATGCTGAAATCGGCGTAAAGATAATATTAGCCGGTTTACGGTCGCCCAGCTGATTAACAAAATCATTGTACTCAGCCTGGATCTCGTTAAAACGGGCTTCAGAAAAGTCCACCAGGTCCATCTTGTTAATGGCAACAATAATATTTTTAATACCTAACAGGCTGGCGATATAGCTGTGACGACGGGTTTGGGTCTGTACCCCATAACGCGCATCAATCAGAATAATAGCAAGGTCACAGGTCGAGGCTCCGGTTGCCATATTCCGAGTATACTGCTCATGTCCCGGTGTATCGGCAATAATGAATTTGCGCTTTTCTGTTGAGAAATAACGGTAAGCGACATCAATCGTAATGCCCTGCTCGCGTTCTGCTTGTAAACCGTCAACCAGAAGAGCCAGATCCGGTGCATCCCCTGTAGTGCCGACTTTTTTACTGTCGCGGGTTACTGCCTGTAACTGATCTTCATAGATCAGCTTTGAATCAAATAATAAGCGGCCAATTAAGGTACTTTTACCATCGTCAACATTACCACACGTCAAAAAGCGTAGAAGGTCTTTTTGCTCGTGCTGTTTAAGGTAAGCCAGAATATCCTGGCTAATCAGTTCAGACTGATGAGACATACATCACGCTCCACAAATTTTTAGAAATAACCTTCTTGCTTTTTCTTTTCCATCGAACCTGCTTCATCATGGTCAATCATGCGACCCTGACGTTCGGAGCTGGTGGTTAAAAGCATTTCCTGAATGATATCCGGCAAGGTTGCTGCTGTAGATTCCACAGCCCCTGTAAGCGGATAACAGCCTAATGTACGGAAACGTACAGATTTCATTTGTGGAACTTCGCCCTCTTTCAGGCGCATACGCTCATCATCTACCATAATCAGTGTACCATCACGTTCTACCACTGGACGTACAGCAGAGAAATACAAAGGTACAAGTTCTATATTTTCAAGGAAAATATATTGCCAGATATCAAGCTCGGTCCAGTTTGATAAAGGAAAGACACGAATACTTTCACCTTTATTTACTTTACCATTATAAATATTCCAGAGTTCTGGTCGCTGGTTTTTTGGGTCCCAGCGGTGTTTAGAATCACGGAATGAATAGACGCGTTCTTTAGCACGTGATTTTTCTTCATCACGACGTGCACCGCCAAAAGCTGCATCAAACTGGTATTTGTCCAAAGCTTGCTTTAAACCTTGGGTCTTCATGATATCAGTATATTTTGAGCTGCCTTGGTCAAACGGATTGATTCCAGCATCGAGGCCTTCTTTATTCTGATGAACAATCAGATCCAGACCCAGTTTCTTCGCCATCTCATCACGGAACTTGATCATGGCACGGAATTTCCAGCCGGTATCTACATGCAGTAACGGAAAAGGAAGCTTAGCTGGATAAAATGCTTTCATAGCCAGATGAAGCATTACCGCAGAATCTTTACCAATAGAATACAACATCACCGGATTTTCAAATTCGGCAGCAACTTCACGAATGATGTGAATGCTTTCAGCTTCAAGCTGTTTTAGATGTGTAAGTCTTTCCTCAGTTGGAGGAACGATTGCCATAACAACTCCGGATGTCTATCTTGATTAAAACTTGGATCGATGCTTATTACGCATCTGACGAACTATATTCATTATAGTGATTTGCCAGGCTGGGCTATTGCTTCTTTTGTGATATGTATATTCTTGGTTTTCATATAAGAAGTTATAAATTGATGCGTCAAATAAAACCTATACAATGAACTAACTGGATTCATCAGTTATTTAGAATAGCGAGCAATAAAAAAGCCTGCATTCAGCAGGCTTTTCTTTTAGATACAACTAGCGAAATGCTGCCCAAGCACGATCCAACGGAAACTCAATTCCGACTGATACACCAGCATCATTACCATTCGCATCTGAATCACTTAGCCAGCCATTCAGTTTTAAAGGAATATCAGGCTGCATATAATGGGTCCAGGTTAAATCGACTGCCTTAATTTCGTCATCCTGTGCAAAAGCTAAATTATTTTTCGCACCTCGTTCAGATTGATTAACTTTTGCAACCAGGGCGCGTCCACTTAAACGGTTCATAATATCAAAGCGAATATCTCCACCAATAGAGACCATTTGAGCATCGCCTCCCAATGCGTGTCCTAAAGGATAGCCATGCTGATAGTAACCGTCAGTATAAGTACTATGAGTATAAGAAACACCTCGAACCTCGCCGTTGGTTCGAGTATCTGCCCACTCGGCATAAAGTTGAAATGGCAGGTTTTTATAGACGGATGAGTAGTCTACACCAGCTAAATACATTTTCTTTGATGGCAAGCCTCCAGCTTCATCCTCACCCACATACTGACCGTAAATACCTACCGGTGTATTTAAAAGTGGTATAAGATTCAGACGTGCATCAAATCCTGCAAGCTGGTTAGAAGGATCAGGCTCACCTGTTCCCCCATTATCTTTATTACCAACGAAAGCATCCCAAAGCGAACTTAAACTTTCTGGACGGCCCTCTCCTCCCCACTGGATCATTCGGGATGCCCCCAATTCGAGATAAGGTAAAGGCTGAGCTGTCAGACGCAGTCCAATCAGTTTCGCATCTGGTACTGCAGAGTAATCATCAAGTTGACCTGCGAAAGCCTGATACTGCCAAGGCCCAATCCATGAAAGTAATGGTGTTTCAAAAGAATCTTGTACTGCACGCTGAGCAGTAACACCAATAACAGGACGACTAGCATCACCACGAATCAGACTGCCATCATGTCCTGGTCCCCACCAGCTTGGGATCTGACCGGCAATTACCCACTGATTCCAGAGTTTACCAGCAATATAGGAACCTTCGACATTAACATCCTGTCCATTGTCAATTTGCGGATCTTTCTCTGCATTCACCCGGACTTTCGCATCCCAGTTTTCTCCTCCTGCATTGAATTCAAGCGCGGCCTGATACTGGGCTTTCTGTTTGTCGCCGAAAGCTTGTGGTAGAACCTTCTGGTCAGTTTCAGCAAATAGCCCGGCTTTTAGCATATTATTGTCAGCTTTTAGAGTATTGAGTACAGAATCAATTACTTTTTGCTGAGTAGTATTTTTGATATTAGCTTGTGCAAGAGCGCGTTGAATTTCATCTCCACTCAGCGGCCAAGTTGAAGTACTGATCTGAATTACACCTTGTTGGTTTAACCAGTTCAGATCAGTACGCAAATCTTGGTTATTGAGGACCAGACCTTGTGCCCAGACAGGAGAAGACAGGACCGATAAAAGGGAAAGGCCCAAAACTTTTTTTAAAAACATTGTAGTGTCATGCTCAGGTGTAATTATTGTTACCAACCTTAAAGATTTCGTTTAGGTTTTTCAACATTGTAAATTCGGCTATTTACATATCTATAACTAAATCTTGGAATATAAAAAAGCCTGCATTCAGCAGGCTTCTCTTTATTTTAGTAATCAGACATCTTTACGACGCATGTGTGGGAATAAAATTACATCACGAATACTTGGCGCATCTGCAAAAATCATTACCAGACGGTCAATACCAATTCCCTCTCCGGCGGTTGGTGGCAGGCCATATTCTAAAGCTTCAATGAACTCTGCATCATAGTGCATTGCTTCATCATCACCTGCATCTTTTTCTTCAACCTGAGCCTGGAAACGCTCTGCTTGATCAATCGGGTCATTCAGCTCTGAAAAGCCATTGGCCAGTTCACGACCACCGATAAAAAATTCAAAACGGTCTGTAATATGAGGATTATCATTATTACGGCGTGCCAATGGAGAGGTTTCTGCCGGGTACTCAGTAATAAAAGTCGGCTGGCGCAGTTTGGTTTCTACTGTTTCTTCAAACACGATTGTTTGCAGCTTACCTAAACCAAAACCAGCTTTCACCTGTTCTTTAAGTTCTTCACGAACAAATTTTGCCAAGAATTCCCGGTCATTAACATTCTCTGGTGTAAATTCCGGATTATGCTCAAGAATGGCATCAAACATCGAGATTTTCTTGTATGGCCCTTTGAAGTTAAAAACTTCTCCCTGATAAGGCACATCGGTTGTTCCCAGAATATCGAGCGCCAGTTTTTCCAGCATATTCTCGGTCAGTTGCATCAGGTCTTTATAATCTGCATAAGCCTGATAAAACTCGATCATGGTAAATTCCGGATTATGTCGGGTCGATACCCCTTCATTACGAAAGTTACGGTTAATCTCAAATACTCGTTCAAAGCCGCCCACAACCAAACGTTTTAGGTAAAGCTCAGGCGCAATACGTAGAAAGAGTGGCATATCCAGCGCATTATGGTGAGTTTCAAATGGACGTGCTGAAGCACCACCAGGAATGACATGCATCATCGGCGTCTCAACTTCCATGAAACGCTCACTGTTCAGGTAACTACGGATGCCTGCAACAACTTTGGCACGAATTTCAAATGTTTTACGGGTTTCTTCGTTAACAATTAAATCCAGATAACGTTTACGATACTTAACTTCAGTATCGTTTAAACCATGAAACTTATCAGGCAATGGACGGAGCGATTTGGTGAGTAATTCAAAATGTTCGATATGAACATAAAGATCTCCTTTACCTGAACGCCCAATGTAACCTTGTACAGCAATAATATCACCAAGGTCCAAGCCCTTAATGCTTGCAAGAGTCTGTTCATCTAATTCTTTACGTGCAACATAAAGCTGAATACGGCCAGTCATATCCTGAATGACAATGAAGGAGCCACATTCAGCATCACGCGCCCTGCTACAGACACATAAACTTTTTCACCAGCTTCAATTTCTTCTTTGGTTTTGCCAGCAAAAAGATCCTGTAGATCCTGCGCATAATGTTCACGTTTAAAGGTATTTGGCCAAGGACTCTTACCAGTCTCTTCGGCCTGCTCTTTGATCTGTTTTAGTTTGGCATGACGCTGTGCAATTAAATCGTTTTCGGAAATAGTGTGTTCAGAAGTCGATTGAGCGTTATGTTGCGTCATCTCTGCCTCGATTCAAGTATAAAAAGAAGTCACATAGCATAGCAGATTGGTTACATTTTTCGTATGCCTTGCATCACGCTAAAGCAAAATAATTTTATCAATGCATTTTACTTAGACTTTGATCTAATCTAGACCAATAGCTAACAGCCAAGCGACAGGCGCAAAATTAAACTACCTACCGGAAGGGACAAGAAAAGATAACGGATATCTTGGATATTTCTGGATAGCGATTTGAAGTAAATTAAATGAATAAGTGCACATTAAAGATATTATTTATGCATGGGCTGGATTCCTCACGGGAATCCACCAAGTTCCATGCACTTCAGTCAGAAAATAAATGCTGTATTACAGTGGATTATCGTAATCTGAACTATCAGACAGTTGCTCACTTTTACCAGGAAATAATCCAGAAAATTCAGCCAGATGTGCTGGTAGGACATAGCCTGGGTGCGTACTGGGCATTAAAGATGTCGGCCTTATTCAAGCTACCGGCACTGGTTGCCAATCCCAGTTTAAAACCACAATTCCGGACAGATTATCCATCTATTAATGAGACAGATCTGGATTCTGATGCACCCAAAATTGCATATCTTGAACTGGGTGATGAAGAGCTGAATATGCTGGAAGCACAAGAATATCTGGAACAGTTTATGCTGGTTGAAGCAGTAGAAGGTGGTTGTCACCGCCTGTCTAATCCGGATAATTTAAATCAGCTGTTGCATCATCTGGAGAACCATTTTTTACAACCTATTTGAATTATCCGGCTTTATAAGAATAAATTTTAGGCGACTTGTGCTTCAGGCTGGGTACGTTCATCCAGAACAGACCAGATATTAACTCCTAAATCACTATGTAAATCTGGCAGGTCAAGTAAAATACTTGCTCCAAGAATATGATGCTGACATTTTTCAGCAAGCTGTTTTACAGCTTTTAAAGTACCGCCTGTAGCCAGCACGTCATCAACAATAATAACTTTCTGTGGTGCAATACCATCAGCCATTTCCAGACGGTCTACGCCATACTCAAGACTATAACCAACACCCACTACTGGAGGCGGCAATTTGCCAGCTTTACGCACCAGTAATAAACCTTTATTTAAACGCTGGGCTAAAAGACTGGCCAAAACAAAACCACGTGCTTCTACCGCCAGGAAACTGTCGACTTCATTTAGTGCTTCAGCCGGAATGCTAGCAATTAAAGCATCTGTTAAAGCGGCAATATTCTGCATGAATAAAGGTGTCAGGTCGTAAAAACATATACCGGGCTTAGGGAAATCTTGTACCGTGCGGATATGAGTCCACAATGTTGTATGCAAACTGGTCATGGGAGAGAATCTGGAAAAACGAAAAAGAATGCATGAATTTTATGCTTTTATTCAGGTTATAGCCAGTTATCTAATGCAGAATATTTAATAATCAAAAAAATAAAAAATATAAGTGTCTGAATTTAATTAATTTTAATTAAAGGTATTTTTAAATAAAATTTAACCTATCTTTAAAATAAATGAATCATCGCTGCCTAGCTAGTAGACTATGGTCTTATTATCTACGCTTCTGCTTTTTTAGTCTCATGTCTGTTATTAGATATTTTATTAAAAATAATGAATGATCCTATATTTGATATTTGATAATTTTTAAAACAATTAATATTTTTATATCCTTACAGATTCAGTCATTTAGGAATAGATAGTACAAAATATTGCCTGTTTGCCCCTCCTTTTGACCTACTCTGCCATTACCTCAGTTTTCAAACTGGTTAAACTCCAGTATTTGCTTTACTTTGACTGCTGAACAGCGTAAAAATTTATGGCAAGATGAACATTCCTGAATGTTTATAATTTTAAAGATTTAACAATAGCTGCTTGTTTTTCCTGCCAGGTCTTTTGGCCCAGCAGTTTTGGAGATACAGATGAAGAAGTACCAATGCATCGTTTGTGGTTGGATTTATGACGAAGCTCAAGGTTGGCCACAAGATGGCATCGCACCGGGAACAAAATGGGAAGATATTCCGGATGACTGGACCTGCCCGGATTGTGGGGTATCTAAAGCAGATTTCGAGATGATCGAAGTTTAAATAATACCAAGACCATGCCCGACATGGTCTTTTTTACATCGAGCATAATTTATTGAACATGGAGAAAAATATGGACCCTATCGTCATTATCGGCTCAGGGATGGCAGGCTATACCCTTGCACGGGAGTTCCGTAAATTAAATACTGAACAGGAACTTGTGATGATTTGTGCCGATGATGCAGTAAATTATGCTAAACCGACTCTTTCAAACGCCTTGGCAGGTAATAAATCACCTGAACAGATTCCATTGGGTGATGCACAGAAAATGGCGGCCCAGCTCAATATGCAGATTGAGACCTTTACTTGGGTAAAAGAAATTCATCCTGAGCAGCATGAACTGCTCATTGAAAAAGATCAGCAGTCCCGAAAGCAGAAATATTCCAAGCTGATTCTGGCCGTTGGGGCTAATCCGGTTCGCCTGAATATTGCCGGGAACGCCAGTGAAGATATTCATGTCGTAAATTCATTAATCGACTACCGTACATTCCGTGAAAATCTGTCATCGCGTAAAGATAAGCGTGTTGTGATTTTAGGTGCGGGTCTAATTGGCTGTGAATTTGCCAATGACTTGCAGCATACCGGACACGGCGTTACTGTGATTGATCTGTCCTCACAACCGCTTGGCCGTTTATTACCTCAGCATGTGGCCAGTTCATTCCAGCATAAACTGGAACAGGCCGGTATCAAGTTTGTGTTTAATACTACTGTAGAGCAGGTTAATAAAATTGAAAATGATGACTATGTTGTGAGTCTTGCAAATGGAAAAGTATTGGAGGCTGATATCGTGCTTTCTGCAATTGGCTTGCAGCCAAACCTTGAACTGGCGAAAGCAGCCCAAATTCAGACCAGTCGCGGTATAGTTACAAATGGCCTGCTGGAAACCAGTCAGCCTGATATTTATGCCGTAGGTGACTGTGCCGAGGTAAATGGAACCCTGCTCCCTTATGTCATGCCGATTATGCAACAGGCACGGGCTCTGGCTAAAACCTTAAATGGCGAGCATACTCACGTCCATTATCCGGCTATGCCCGTTGCAGTAAAAACTCCGGCTGCCCCTCTTACTGTTCTTCCTGCCCCTTTAGATATTGAAGTCTCCTGGGAAAATGAAGAGCTTGAAGATGGTCTGATTGCCAAAGCTGTAGATGCTTCAGGAACATTACGCGGTTTTGTTTTACTTGGTCCAACAGCAGGCAAGCAGCGCCTGAACCTGGCAAAACAGGTACCTGACTTGATTCCGCCTCAAGTTTAGCGCATAAATAAGCAGAGTGATTTTCAGTCAATACCGCTGTTTCGGGAGATAAGTGGTTTTATGAATAGTAATTTTCAACTTAAAGCTTCACCTTATTCTTCTTTTATGCATGAAACTCGGGTCGATTTAGGCAACGGAATCGAACTTCATGTAGAAATTGGCGGTAAACCTGAACATCCAACTATTCTGTTAATTATGGGACTAGGTGCGCAGCTTTTATATTGGCCGGATTTCTTTTGTAAATCATTAATTGACCAAGGTTATCGGGTAATTCGTTTTGACAATCGCGATATTGGACTTTCATCAAAGATACGTCATAAAGGACCACGTTTAAATACTTTTAAGCTGATGGGACGTTTTGCGCTTGGTTTACAGAATCAGGGAGCACCTTATACCCTCTATGACATGGCTGATGATGTAGCTTTACTGCTTGAAAGAATAGGGCTGGAAAAAACCTATGTTATCGGTGCTTCAATGGGTGGTATGATTGCGCAGATTCTTGCAGCACGCTATCCGGATAAGGTCGAAAAATTAGGCTTGATGTTTACCAGCAATAATCAGCCTTTGCTTCCCCCTCCTTTTCCAAAACAGCTGTTTAGCCTGATTGGCAAGCCTGAAAGCAATGATGAAGAAGGAATTATTAGTCATAGTTTGAAGTTATTTGAGATTATAGGATCTCCCGGCTATATTAATCAGGTTGAAGCCATACAGAGTGCACGTAAACTATATCAACGGAGTTATTATCCAGCGGGTGTACTTCAACAGTTTTTAGCAATATTATGTACAGGTTCATTGCTAAAGCTGGATAAACAGATCCATCAGCCCACATTAGTGATCCATGGATCACGTGATCGTTTACTTCCACCGAGCCACGGCAAAGCTGTTGCGAAAGCAATCCCAGGCGCTAAGTTTGAATTGATTCATGGAATGGGGCATGATATTCCGCCGCATTTTATTCCTAAACTTAGCAGTTTATTTGCTCATCATTTTAATCATACACATTAGGACACTATGGCTGCATTACCCTCTTTAAGACAGCTGTCATATCTTGTAACACTGTCTGAAACGTTGCATTTCACTGAAGCAGCGCGCCGTTCATTCGTAACTCAGTCCACTTTATCGGGCGGAATTATGGAGCTGGAACGTTTGCTTGGTGGGGTTCTGGTAGAACGTGACCGCCAGAATGTACGTTTAACTCCCCTGGGTGAACAGGTGGTCGCACGAGCGCGTGTATTGCTGGCCGATGCTCAGGATTTAATGCGTTTAAGCCGTGAAATGAGCGAGCCGTTGACTGGTGACCTGCATCTGGGCATTATCCCAACCATGGCACCTTTTCTATTGTCACAGCTACTTGAAGAAGTGCATAAACAGTTACCCAAGATTCAGCTACATCTGCATGAAGCTCAAAGCGAGAAAATTGTAGAAAAGCTTGAACATGGTAATCTGGATATGGTTGCTCTGGCTCTACCGTTTGATACCCGTAATTTGAAAGTGGCTGAAATCGCAAAAGAAGATTTGTATCTGGTTTATCATAAGGCTGACCAGAAAGCAGCCAATGCAAACAGTCTGCAAGATCTGGATCTGTCGCGACTGATGCTGCTTGAAGAAGGCCACTGCTTACGTGACCATGCTTTGAGCGCCTGCCCGATTGGTGAGCGTAAAAATGATAGTCGCCTCAAAGCCAGCTCATTACCTACATTGGTAGAAATGGTATCTTCTAACTTGGGCTTTACTCTGCTTCCTGAAATTGCCATTCATAATAATATGATTAAGTGCAATGAAGAGTTGATGGTGAAATCGATTGAGGCGGCGCCAAACCGTACGCTTGCACTGGTTACCCGTAAAAGTACGCCATTACAGAGCGAGTTCGACGTCCTGTTACAGATTTTTCAGAAAATCAGCAGTGAGTTACAAGCTTAGGCTCATGTCTGATCATTTTATTTAGTGTAAAAAGGAGCCTTAAGGCTCCTTTTTTATCATGATTGAAAAATCTCCAGTAGCGTCTGCTGGGCATTGTAAGGTACCTCACCTTCAGCCAGCTGGGCACGATGCCACTGCCCGTTGCCCTGTAATATCCATGCCTGCTGGTTATCTTTAAGATAGGTTGCCAGCCCCTGTTCATAGATACGTTTTTTCAATGCTGGATCTTCGATAGGGAAACAGGCTTCTACCCGATTAAACAAATTGCGGTCCATCCAGTCGGCACTGGAACAGTAAATACGCGGATTGCCATTGTTTGAGAAATAATAAACCCGTGTATGCTCCAGAAAACGCCCTACAATAGAACGAACCTGAATATTCTCCGAAAGGCCTGGCAGTCCCGGACGCAAGCAGCAGATAGAGCGAATAATCAGGTCGATCTTGACCCCAGCCTGTGAAGCCTCATACAGTTTATTAATAAGCTGCATTTCAGTTAAGGCATTGACCTTTACGATAATACGGGCTTTTTTCCCAGCTTTGGCATTGGCAATTTCTTCTTCAATATAGTGAATCAACTGCTGATGAAGTGTAAATGGGGCATGCAGCAGCTTTTTCAGCTTGGCCATTTTACCCATTCCAGTTAATTCCTGGAAAATACGGTGTACATCTTCACAAAGCTCTTTGTCAGTGGTCATCAGGCCATAGTCAGTATAAATCCGTGCATTGGCTGCATGGTAGTTACCTGTACCCAGATGTACATAACGCACCAGCTTGTTGTTTTCACGGCGAATAACCAGAATCATTTTGGCATGAGTTTTATAGCCTACAATGCCGTATACCACTACCGCACCTGCCTCCTGCAGGACATTGGCTACCTCAATATTGGATTCTTCATCAAAACGGGCACGCAGCTCGATCACTGCGGTTACTTCTTTGCCATTACGTGCAGCTTCTGCCAGAACCTGTACAATTTCAGAATCCGGTCCAGAACGGTATAGAGTCTGCTTGATGGCCAATACCTGCGGATCTCGCGCTGCTTCACGCAGCAGATTAATTACCGGTGCAAAAGATTCAAATGGATGGTGCAGTAAAATGTCCTGTTTCTGCATGGCAGAGAAAATATTTTCCGATTTTTTTAGGACTTTAGGAATTATCGGGGTATGCGAATTATAGCGTAGATGAGGACGTTTAAAGTTTGACAGCAGCCGGGCTAGATTGACCGGACCATCCACTTTATATAACTGCTCCTCATCCAGATCAAACTCATTTAGCAGGTACTCATAAATATGTTGTGGACAGTTTTCAGTTACCTCCAGACGTACTGCACGGCCAAACCGTCGCGAGCTCAATTCGCCTTTAAGAGCTTTAGCCAGATCTTCCACATCCTCATTGAGTGCCAGATCGGCATTTCGGGTCACACGGAACTGGTAACAGCCGGTAGCTGTCATACCGGGGAACAGGTCTGAAACATGTTCGTGAATAATCGCAGACAGCATGACATGATGCTCTTTACCACCAGTCAGTTCATCGGGTAAACGAACTACACGCGGTAATGACCGGGGGGCAGGAACAACAGCCAGATCAATCTGCCGGCCAAATGCATCTTTACCTTCCAAGGTGACAATAAAATTTAAGCTTTTATTTACCAGTCTTGGGAATGGATGCGCTGGATCTAAACTGATAGGTGTAAGTACTGGAGCAACCTGCTCCTGAAAATACTTTTTGACCCAAGCGGATTGGGCAGGTGTTAAATCACCACGGCGCAGAAAACAGATATCTTCTTCACGCAGCTTGGGTAAAATTTCCTGATTTAATATCCGGTACTGGCGGGCAATGGCCTCATGTGCAGTTTTGGAAATGCTTTCCAGGACCTGTTTGGGAGTTAAACCGTCAGGACTGCGGCTTTCATTTCCCAAGTACAGCTGCTCCATAACTCCAGCAACACGGATTTCAAAAAACTCATCCATATTACGGGAAAAAATCAGCAGAAAATTCATACGCTCCAGCAAGGGATGTATCGGGTCAACAGCCTGCTCCAGTACCCGCAGGTGAAAGTCCAGAATGGACAGTTCACGGTTAATGTAGCGGTCATTATATGTATATTCTGAAGGACTGGCTGGAACTATACTATTCATGCTGCAACCTATACGAATGAGAACTGATATATTTCATTCAAGTATGCGTTAAAATTTTGACAATTTCATAAAAAAAAGCCCAAAAAATGGGCTTATCTTTAAAAAATTATTAAGGAATATGGCTATAGCGCATATATTTACTGATCATGCGCTTGCGATACTGTAATTTCCGGTCATTCCGGTTTTCATCATAGTATTTCGGATTTGGTAAAAGTGCAGCCAGAAAAGCGGCCTGTTCACGGCTTAGACTATGCGAGCTTTTACCAAAGTAATGCTGGGTCGCAGCTTCTACCCCATAGATATTTTCCCCGAACTCAACCGAATTCATATAAACTTCTAAAATACGCTGTTTGGTCCACATACGCTCCATCATCCAGGTCGCGATAGCCTCCTGACCTTTACGTAAAAAAGAGCGTTTATTGTATAAAAACAGATTTTTAGCAAGCTGCTGGGAGATAGTCGAACCACCGGCCACCACTTGCCCCTTTTCTCCGTTACGTTCAATAGCGTGTTGGATGCCATCCCAGTCAAATCCATGATGCTGAAGAAATTTGCCATCTTCTGCAGCGACAATTGCATGTTTAAAGTAATCGCTGATCTGGTCATAGTCACGCCACTCATGCTGGATAGGCTGACTTCGATCTGCCCAGTAATCTAGTCGCATAAACATGGTGGTTTCAACCGGATGGGTACGCCACCACACCAGACTGCTAAAAATCCAGAGTTGTACTAAAAGAAACAGACTGACAAGAATTAACAAAGTGCGAACAATAATAGCTTTCATGTCAGAGAGTTACTCCTGTATTCATTTTTTTTCGTGTTAAGCTGTCTTCGACCATATCGTATCTGTTTTTAAAAAAGCATGTCGAACTATTCACCTTTTCCGGTTCAATCCAATACGCAGCTTTGGTGGTGTACAGCGCTTCTGATTGCAATCAATGTCGGGTTGTTCGCCTGGCAGATTTTCGCTGGTGTTGATATTACCCAGCCTGAGATCATTGATGCAATCCGCTGGGGTGCTGATTATGCACCTTTAACCTATTTAGAGGAACCTCAACGGCTATTCACCAGCATGTTTTTTCATTTTGGTCTGATCCATCTTATGTTAAACATGTGGGCCCTCTATATCTTTGGCAGTGTGGCTGAACAGCTGTTTGGACGGTCCTATTTTATAGGTTTATATGTACTGGCCGGTCTTATGGGAAGTCTGCTCAGCGGCTATATTGATGTTCAAAATACATATAGCCTGCTGAATCAGTTTGAACCCGAGCTATTGCCACGTGTAGGTGCAGGCGCATCGGGCGCAGTCATGGGTCTGGGGGCAGCCTTGGCTATACTATCTTTATTACCAGTACTGCCCCGACAGCAGTTTATTCTGGACCGAAAATCATTATTGCTGGTTATGGGGCTTAATCTGGGCATGGGTTTTATGATTAGTGGCATTAATAACGCAGCCCATATCGGCGGCATGTTGATGGGTATACTGTTAGCACTGCTCTGGTATCTCAGCCAGCGTTTACGTGTCAGCGTTATAGGGGGAATGGCTGGCCTATTGATAGGTGCAGCATGCTGTCTGGCCTTGTATCAGTATAATCTGGAGCAGATACAGCAGATTCAGCCCCTCTGGCAGGAAATTTTAAGCCAGATGAAAAACCAGCTTGGCTTTTAAACCAGGCTGGCATTTATCTAAAAACTTTTACTGATTAATCGAGCGCAGACTCTCTAATGGTGGAATATCACAGAGATAGCTCAAGCGATATCGGCCAATTATGGCACATACGACTGTCATGACAAGTGGTAGACACAGCCAGATTTCAGCATGTAACTGTATCGGCAACTCCATACGGTAACTGGCAATTGCACTGATCACCTCTGCAAACAGACAAGCGACCGCTCCGGAAATAAAACCGATTAATCCAATTTCCAGACTCAGCATCTGTTTTAATTTATGTTTTGAACTGCCAAAAGAACGTAATAGTGCAACTTCCTGCTTACGTTCGTCCATCAGCAGGTTTAGACATGCCAGCAGTACCAGAAAACCAGAGATACTTACCAGTACTGCCAGTACAGTAATAATCTGTACCAGAACATTTACCAGCTGTTTAACCTGTTCCAGAATCATACTGACATCAATAAAAACCGTATTCGGGAATTGTTGAATCAGATTAACCAATTTAGGCCTGTCTTCTTCAGGTACATAAAAACTGCCCAGATAACTGCCTGCATTTTCATCTATTGTGTCTGGTGAAAAAATAAAGAAGAAATTAGGACTTAAACTTTCCCACTCAACGGTTCTCAGATTAATGACCCGGGCTTTTAACAGGCCTTCTGGCAAACTAAAACCCAGCTCGTCCCCGACCCTGATTCCTAACTCTTCTGCTGTTTTTGCTTCAACTGAAACCTGTCCAATCCGGCTAAATGAAGCAGCTCCCTGAATAATCCGGTTATCTGCCGGATATTGCTTTGTCTGGGTAAGATTAAGCTCACGTTGCAAGGAGTTACTTTTCTGAATAAGTTCACTTGAGAAAGGCTGACCATTTTTCTCAGTCAAACGTCCCCGGATATTTGGATAAAGTGCTGTTCCAGCCCAGCCATTTTGTCGAACCTGTTGCTGAAATGGTTCAAGGTAAAAAGGAGGCAAGCCATAAACGAACTGGTTCGGTGCATCTACAGGGAGTTGCTGCTGCCAGCGCTCTAGCATATCGGTACGCAATACGGCCAGCACCGTGATCAGGCTTAAACCCAAGGCCAGCGCTGTTATTTGCAAAGCAGTCTGATAGGGTGTACGCACATAAGCTGAAATCCGGCCTTTTGCTGCTTTTAATATTTTTAGAATAAGCCAGACTAAGCCGTAAAGTACTGTACATAACAGGATAATTGCCAGCATTACCCATGCCGTCAGTCGCAGATTTTCTGTGAGTACCACACTGAAGATCACCAGACTTAATAGCCCAGTGGAAAGCATGACCAGAATGGAGATAACCGATTTTTCCTGCTGACGAATCACCCGAATAGGGGGCGTATTCAAAAGTTGCCATAAGCTTGGTCCGATAAAACCCAACAACACAATGGCACTGGTAAACATGGCTACAGGCAACGGGCCCTGTAGCATGGCCAGTGCCGAAAACTGGATGTTCAAATTAGGGATGAGCTGCAGCATCAACTGAAGCAAGCCATAACCAAGTCCAATTCCCAGTATTGCACCAAAACTGATGGCAATTAGCATGATAATCACCAGCAGTATAAGATAAGCCCATAAAATACTATGTTTGGAAGCACCCAGGCAGCGCAGCAGCGCCAGATGGTCCTGGTTTTGCATGACGTAGCGTTGGCTAGTGAGCGCGATAGCAATACCGCAGAGTAAAATGGTAAGAATATTTGCCAGTTGCAAAAAGGTATCCAGATTCTCAAGCGGTTTCATCAGACGTGTATTGGCTTCACCCGCATTACGCAACTGCAGGCTGGTAGTTTCCCCTGCCTGTTCTGTATCAATTTTATTTTTCTGCTTTTGTCCGGTGAGCTGTTCAAAACCTTTTTCAAAAGCTTGTACCTGTTGCGGTGATCCGGCCATCAATAAACGGTACTGTACCCGGCTACCCACCTGAATAGCTTCTGTACGTGCGATATCTTGCTGGTGAATAATGACAGTGGGTGAAAATCCCGAAAATCCTAATTCCTGATTGCTGTCTTTAACAATTTTTGCTGCAACGTTAAAACTGCCATCTGCAACCTGAATCTGGTCACCTACTTTTACCTTTAATAGTTCCAAGGCACGTGGGCTAAGCCAGACTTCTCCCGGATTGGGAGTTTGAGCAGCAGAGGTACTCTGCAGTTCTCCTCTCAAAGGAAAGGCCTGATCTATGGCCTTAACATTAACCATAACAAACTGGTCATCCGTATGAGCCATTGAGCTAAATACAGTAATCTTTGACTGTGCCAAACCCAGCTGCCGGGCCTGCTGGAACCATTTTTGCTCGAGCGGCGCGGTATCACTTAGCACCAGATCAGCGGCAAGCATTTCCGCTGCCTGTAAGGCAACTGCCTGCTGTACCTGCTGATTACTGAATTTAACTGCGGTTGTGGCACTGATGGCCAGAACCAGTGCAATGATCAACAGATAGATACCACTACTACGAAAGCTCTGTGTTAATAGCGGTTTAAGCACCGGACTTAACATGGGTATCTCCTGAAGTCTTTTCAATCAGATCGCCATTCATCAGTTCGAAGTGACGCTGGCACTGTCGGGCAAGTTCAGGGTCGTGAGTAACCAGTACCAGTGTAGTGCCCAGTTCATGGTTCAGTTCAAACAGTAACTGCTCAATTTCTTCAGCTGTCTGTCCGTCGAGGTTGCCTGTTGGCTCATCGGCAAAAATGATCGCAGGCTCACTGATGAGTGCCCGTGCAATGGCAACACGCTGCTGCTCGCCGCCCGAAAGTACTTTTGGAGTCTGACCGGCCTGTCGCTCAAGCCCTACCCTTTTCAGAAGTTTTAAAGCCTTTTGCTCAGCTGTCTGGTAATGGAAGTCTGGCTGTAACCTGAGTGGTAACATCACATTCTCGACAGCAGTTAAGGCTGGCAATAACTGAAAAGACTGAAAAATAAAGCCAATGTATTTCAGGCGCACCTGAGCACGCTGCTCTTCATTTAACCGATGAACTTCTTCTTCGCAGATAATCAGTTCACCAGAACTGGCCTGATCCAGTGTTGCCAGAATACCCAGCAATGTCGATTTACCCGAACCAGAGCGACCTGTAATAGCCACCTGCTCTCCCGGCATAATCTGTAAATTAACCTCTTTTAGAATTGTTAAATTTTGATGCGGCAGTTGGATGCTTTGTGTGATCTGCTGGGCAGAAATAATCGGTTGTGGCATGATGGAAGATCGCAAATTGGCCTGAGTCATAAAATTCCTGATATGCAAAATCGAAAATTGTGGTCTTTAATTCTTAAACGTCTGGCTATTGCAGGCTTGGCTGCAGTTCCGCTAATGGCGTCAGCTAAAACTATTATGGTTTTAGGCGATAGTATCAGTGCCGGTTATGGTATGAAACCGGAACAGGGATGGGTTCAATTATTGCAAAAGCGCCTTGACCAACAGTACCCGAAACAGCACAAAGTGGTCAATGCAAGCGTCAGCGGTGAAACCACTAGTGGTGCCCTAGCCCGTTTTCCAAAGCTTTTACAAACCTATAAACCCCATGTAGTCGTGATTGAGCTGGGCGGGAACGATGGTCTGCGTGGACAGCCACCACAGATGATTGAGAAAAATCTTGGACAACTTGTACAGCAGGCAAAAGCTTCAAAAGCCAAAGTGCTGCTATTTGGCATGAAGATACCCCCAAACTATGGCGCGGCTTATAGTCAGAGTTTTGAAAATACTTATAAAAGAGTCAGCCAGCAGTATCAGGTAAAATAGATGCCATTTTTTATGGAAGGAATTGCTGGCAATAAAACCTTGATGCAGGCAGATCTGGTACACCCCAATAGCAAGGCCCAAATGAGACTACTCAACAATGCTTACCCTTATATTAAGGGCGCACTATAAATTAAAGGCCTGGTATGTCATGACATAGCAGGCCTGATTAAATATTTTTCTGTGTTAGAAATCCAAAAACTCTACTTCACCTGTCTCGAGTGAATATTCTGCCCCTACAACAATCATCTTACCTTTAGCAATCAGGCTTTCCAGTACGGCTGAACCATGACGCAACTGGTTAACTGATGCGAACACGTTAGAACGTACTGCATGCTTGGACAGTTTCTTAACATCATTTTTAAGTTCGGTCTGCATCAGGATTTCAACTGAAGGCCGTACACGGTTCACAATTGACATCAGGTTCATGGAAGGTTCCTGATCCGGATTATTCAGAGCATTAATAGTGGCCTGAATTGCACCACAATGACTGTGGCCTAGTACCACAACTACAGCACAGTCATAACGCTCTGCAGCAAATTCGACACTTCCTACCTGCGAAGGTGCAACAATATTACCAGCTACACGAATAACAAACAGGTCACCGAGGCCCTGATCGAATACCATTTCTGCCGGAACACGTGAGTCAGAACAGCCCAGAATAATGGCGAACGGATTCTGATCTTCTGCCATCTCTGCACGTTCCTGATGTGACAGAAGCTTGGGGTGAGTCGTCTCTCCCTTCACAAAACGTTGATTTCCCTGTTTGAGGCGTTCTAAAGCTTCTTGGGCAGTTAGCATTCTATTTCCCATCTGTTTTAAATGTTAAAAAATATTTTAATCCTGCAATTTTTGAATGTCACTGACAAAAAATAGAGTATCGCGTACTTTTTTAACGAACTTCATGAATGAGACGTTTTTATAATGATTGATTCATATAGTTACGTATCAATACTTTGTCAAAATAAAAGACACTGTATGATCAGACCCGCTATTTTCCTGCTGACGGAATTGACTGCATTTTATCTGATTAGTTGTCAGTCAGGTATGCTATCTGTGCCAGAGTCGATAACAATAGCGATTTTTTTATATAATGAGTAACTTTTCAGGGAAGTCCGATAAATGACAGGCTCAAGCATGCAGCGTACTTTTAAATTTTCCTCTACAGTTGCCATGATTTTGCTCGGAAGCTGTTTAAGTATATTAAGTCCAACTGCAATTGCCCAAAATGAAGAATTACAGAAAGAATTTCAGCAGGCCTTACAGGAAGAACGGAGCTGGGCCGGGCTACGCAGCAAAACTCTGAAAGTCGGTGAAGTGACCTGGTCCTACAGTGAAGGCGGACCGGTTGACAAGCCCACACTACTCCTCCTGCACGGTCTTTCCGGAAGCCGTGATAACTGGAACCGGCTGGCTCATTATTTAACGCCGCATTATCATGTGGTCATTCCAGATTTGCCTACAGGAGGTGAAACCCGGACCCCAGCAGATTTTGATATGTCTGTTCCGCACATTACCGAGCAGTTACGCCGTTTTGTCGAGGCAGCTAATATTCCAAACCAGGTGCATCTTGCTGGGCATTCATTGGGTGGTGCAATTGCCATGCTATATGCAGCCCAATACCCTTTTGAAACCCAGAGCCTATTTCTGGTCAGTAGTGGTGGCGTATTTCGAAATGCCAGAACGCCTTATCTGCATAATCCGGCTTACCTTAAACAGCTGGTGGTTTCTAAACCTGGAGATTTTAACTATCTGCTCAAAACTGTAATGCAGAACCCTCCCTTCTTGCCACGCCGTTACAAGCAGGCGCAAGAACAGATCATGATTGCTCAGGCACCACAAACAGCAAAAATGGTAGACCAGCTGGTGGCTTTAAATCGTACCTATACACCGCAGTCTTTTGCACTCTTAGCCCGAACTATTGATGCACCGAGTTTAATTATTTGGGGCAAGCAGGACAGAATCATTAATGTTGAGGTTGCCGAAGAGTTAAAAACACTATTAAAACACGCGGAACCGCCCGTAATTCTGGACCAGGTCGGCCATATGCCCATCATGGAGGCAGAACAGCTAGTCATCCAGCACTACCTGCCTTTTCTGGCGAAGACCCGGAACCTGAAAAAACCGTTAAATACTCAGCCCACTCAACCTTAGGCCATATAAAAACGATTATGACAATAGCCACAAAAACCGAACAGCTGATCGAAGCTCATCTTGATTTTTTACAACATGAATTTAGTTTACCTGAAACTATTGCGCTGGAATTTAGCAGTTTTTATCAATGGTTCAGAAAGCAGCGTTTACAGGATCTCTGGTCTTTTGAAGAGATTAATCATTTATTACAAAAGCAGATTTTGGCCACACCCGCCAGCAGTTTTTTGATTGAACAGATTGCTGAACATATCCGTTTTGCACTGATTCATCCGTGTAATGATTCGACTAGAATAGAAGATGTTATTCCAGTACTGACAGTTGATCGTATTGCCCAATATGTAGCCAGCAAAAGTAAGCATCGTGAACGCCTCATTAAAAGCATCGTAAATAGTCCGGCTTTTTCTGCCATGATTACTCAGCTCATTCAGCATGCCATTCAGGATTATCTGGATAACTCTATAGTCTCAAAAAAGGTGCCGGGTGTAAGCCGTTTTATGAAAATGGGAAAATCGGTCCTGGAAACTGTTACTGATAGCAGTCTAGATGATACAATCCACCATTATTTGCAAAAAAATATATTGAAACTCAGTCAGATGAGTGAACATGTGCTGAACCAGCATTTCGATAATGACAAGCTCTATCATTTTCAAGCCAATCTCTGGCATAAAATTAGAAAACAGCCTTTAAATGTTTTACGACAATATATTGAAGTTGAGGACTTACCCAATACTGTGAAGCTGGGGCATGAAATCTGGGACTTTATGCGCCAGAGTGAGTATTTGAAACAGCAGATTCATGATGGTGTACATGCCTGGTACGTCCGCAATCAGGAACGTAATTTTGATCTTTTACTCCGTGATCTGAACATTGATGAGTCACTGATCCAGCATGAGTTACAACAACTGTTACAGCCAGTAATTCAGACAATGTGCAGTTCCGAATATCTGCGTAAGCGGGCTAGAGTATATCTGGAACGGTTTTATGCTTCCGAATCTGCTCAAAATATTTTAAACGGATAAATTGAAAAAGCCGCTTTGAAAGCGGCTTTTTTAGAGATTTTAGAATTCGTACTTCAAGCTTGCATAATATGCACGGCCAGGTTCGTTATAAGTCTGATTTACTGTATTGTCACGCAGTTTTTGCTCATCAAACAGGTTGCTAATACCAATCCGGCCACTGAAATTGTCATTAAATTTATAGCTTGTATTGATACCGGCCAGACCATAACTTTTAACACTCTCAGTAATTATACCCTGCTTATCTTCAAGCGAAGTTTCTTTATATTGGCGCGGTTTTTGACGGCCATACTGGGTATAAACAAAATTTACATCCCATGCATCAGTAATGTCATAATTGAAAATAGAGTTAATTGTATAATTTGGCACCACCGAGAGAGGATTTCCTGTCTTTTTGTTTACCGAGTCAATCATGTAAGTAAAGTTGTTAGTCCAGGTTACATCCCCCCAATCCAGACTGATACTTCCTTCAAGACCTTGAATAAGTGCTTTAGGAATATTGGTCCATTGCAATACATTATAGGTTGTATCCCCAATAACTACCTGCTGCGTTACTTCATCTCCAGAAGTAATTTTGTCTTCATAATCATTACGGAACCATGCCAGGCTGGCATTTACAATATCTTTCTGAAATTCGAAACCAATCTCTTTATTGATTGAAGTTTCAGGTTTTAGATTGGCATTTCCTTGCAGTACACACTGACTCAGACCAATCGGACAGCCATTTCCTCTTGTACCCAGCAAATATCCTTCCGCATTTTGATAAAGGTTCGGTGCCTTATAGGCTTTGGCAATACCACCTTTTAAAGTGAAGTAATCACCCAGTTTGTGGCTGAGGTTTAAACTTGGGCTCC
Source organism: Acinetobacter sp. 1294596 (assembly GCF_000582925.1). NCBI lineage: Bacteria > Pseudomonadati > Pseudomonadota > Gammaproteobacteria > Moraxellales > Moraxellaceae > Acinetobacter > Acinetobacter sp. 1294596. Next base: position 52,592 of record NZ_JFCC01000010.1, read on the forward strand.
AATTGGAACCTGACCGGTTATGGTCATCGAAACGTATACCGACCACCATATCTGTAGCATCAGTAATTTTCATATTGTTTTCAAGATATCCAGAAGCTATGCGCGACTTCATCTTGCTACGGTCTCCCGTAGTTAAATTTTCACCGTACGAGCCATCACCCTGTTTGGTATTTTCCTCATCGCTAAAATCATCTTCAACCCATTCAGCACCTATCGTCAGGTTTTGCGGGACATATAGTTCAAGAGGGACGGTGACTTCTCCATTAAAACGCAATGTATCGAGGGTAGAAGTCACCCGGTCTTCCAGACTGTTAATACGGCCTTCACTTGCTCCTGCTGTTCCTTCGGGTAGTCGCTTGTTTTTGGTACGGTCAAATTGAGCAATAAGCTTGCTATCACCCCAACTCCATTCTCCTTCATGAGTCAGAGCATAGTTATCGCGATACAACGTATTAGTTTCTTTACCAAATAATTGAGACAAGATGTCATTAGTAGTCGGGTCAAGATTACTGTTCTGTGAATCACCTGCATACAGGTTACCCTGCCGGCCCGAACCTATATCAAAAAGCAAATGCTGATGATCAGTCATTTTCCAGGCCAAGCGGGCATTAATATCTTTATTTTCTACCCCTTCACGGCCTGCGGCACGATAACCATTTGGCCCCACCACAGGATTGATGTCTGGCGCATCATTATCAGTTTTATTATAATTTCCATAAATTCGATAAGACAGAACATCTTGAATAATCGGTCCACTCAAATTGACACTTACACGATTAGTATCACCTTCTTTACTATTTTCTGGCTGGTTGGTATAAGTTTCAATAGAACCATGTAATTCATTGGACACTTTTTTAGTTTTAATATTGACCACGCCTCCCATAGCGCCAGAACCGTAACGGGCAGCAGCAGGACCTCGCAACACTTCAATTGACTCGATTGCATTGACTGATACCCAGTTAGAATCCCCTCGCGTATCACGTTCCCCTCGCCAGCCATAACGTACAGAATTACGTGAATTTACCGGCTTGCCATCGATCAGAATTAAGGTATTTTCAGGCCCCATTCCACGAATATCGATCTGACGGTTATTGCCACGTTGGCCGGTAGCACTGTTACCGGTTAAGTTTACACCTGGCATACGACGTACATATTCCGAAATATCATTGGTCACGGGTAATTTATCTAAATCTTCTTCTGTAATGATAGAAACGCCCAAAGACTGTTTTACCTGCTCTTCTGCGGTAAGAACCATAGTTTCTAATTTGACAGCATCCTGTGGCTGGCTCTCATTTTCCTGCTGCTGAACCTTGTCTGTTTCAGCTGCATTGGCTACAGATAACATAGCTGAGAGAATCGAAACGGTAAGTACAGACTTCATCATACGGTTAGACATTACTGCCCCCAAATTACGGATTTATGGAGAAAAATGAAATTTAATGTTGCGCAGTGTAACAAAAAACTTTTAAATTAGGAATGATATTGATAACAATTCTCATTATTTATATTTTCTTGTGGTTATAAAAAAACCTCCCGAAGGAGGTTTCTAGATACATATCTGACCTAAAGTAAAACTTACTTAAAGTAAGCACCTTCCGCCTGACTATGGTCAGTCTGGTCGACTACGCGTGACAACTCGGGAATATGCTGTTTCAACGTAGTTTCTACACCCTGTTTTAGGGTTACATCAATTGCTGAACAGCCCTGGCAGCCTCCACCAAATTTAAGTACAGCTGTTAGACCATGTTCTTCATCTTCTACCACTTCCACCAAGGCACAGTTACCCCCATGTCCTGCCAGTCCCGGATTAATCTCTGACTGGAGTACATAGGTAATACGCTCTTCGATTGACGCATCTGGACCGACACGTGGTACTTTAGAGTTTGGAGCACGGAATGTCAGCTGCCCGCCGAAACGGTCTTTATTGTAGTCAATAACCGCATCACGTAGATATGGAATAGACGGGGCATCGATAAATGCAGGAAAATCTGGATAATCCTGTTTGTAGTCAGTAGGAATAATCTCTTCCGGAGCACTATACGCCATACAGCATTCAGCACGTGGTGTTCCCGGATTTTCTACAAAAATACGAACACCAATTCCCGGAGTATTCTGCTTTTCTAGCAAATCATGCAAATACTCTTGTGCATTTGGAGTAATTAACAGGTTCGGGATCTCTTCTGCTACTGCAGTGCTGTTGGTCTCAGTCGACATAACAATTATTCCTCAAGCTATTGCAAGTATTTTAACTGAAGATGCGGGGGATTTCGAAAAAATCAACTAAAATTGTCGGAATTATTATGAAACTCCCATCCACGATCTGTTTTAATGGCATGATGACTTTAAACAGATCCAAATGAATACGAGATTTTATGCTAGGTCTACCTTTTAATCATACCGTTACCCTGATTATTATCACAGTGATCATTTCACTGCTGGCATTTTCCAATCAGGCCCTGATGAATCGCCTGATTTTCTGGCCACCAGCCATGCAGAAAGGTCAGTATGACCGTTTTATTACTCATGGTTTTGTGCATGCAGATGGCGCTCATTTGCTGTTCAATATGATTACCCTGTTTTTCTTTGGCAGTATTATTGAAAGCTTTTATCGACAGTACTTTTATGATCTGGGCTTCGTTCTGTTTTATCTGGGTGGATTAATCATTGCAATTCTGCCAAGTTACCTTAAACATAAAAATGATAGCCGTTGGGCCAGCTTAGGCGCATCCGGCGCAGTTTCTGCTGTTTTGTTTGCATACATCCTGTTTGAGCCCTGGAAACTGATTTTTGTATTTTTTATTCCGGTCCCCGCTATTATTTTTGCAGTTTTATATATAGCGTACAGTATCTGGTCCGGTAAGCGAGGCAACAGTAATATTAATCATAGTGCTCACTTATGGGGTGCTGCTTACGGGGTAATAATGACTGTTATTCTTGAGCCACGTCTGATCCCCCACTTTTTGAACAAACTATCACAACTGCCTTCTTTTTGATAATCTGAATGTAGCAATTGATTAAATTTCTTCTTAAAAAAATTGCTTAGTATAGTGACAATTGTTCTAAGCAATTTTCTTACTTACCAAAGCAAAATTTATTCATTTTTCAACGAGTGGCTTTCTTTTAGGCTTGGCAGCAAGCTTATTGCCACTTGATTAGATTATGAAAAAAATTAAACTATTTTTTACCATTACCAGTTTGACACTCAGTTTTTCTCTGTCTGGCTGTAATGATGATAAAAACGAAGACAATAAACAGAATAAAATACAGCAGCCTAATATATTGTTTATTATGGCAGATGACTTAGGCTATTCAGATCTGGGAGCATTTGGCAGTGAAATACATACGCCTAATCTGGATGCATTGGCGCAAGCGGGTAAAATTCTTACCGATTATCATACAGCCGCAACCTGCTCTCCTACCCGTTCCCAATTGATTTCAGGTACAGATCATCATCTGGCCGGAATTGGTGCAATGGCAGAACTCACTCCTGCCCATTTAAAAGGTCAACCAGGTTATGAGGGCTATCTGAACGAGCGATCTTTATCAATTGCAGAAGTCTTGCGTGATCATGGTTACCGTACTTATATCAGTGGAAAATGGCATTTAGGCTTGACGCCTGAGAGTAATGCTCATGTCAAAGGATTTGACCGCTCTTTCACCTTGCTTCAGGGCTTGGATTTACATTTTAAAGACGCACCTGCTGCATTTAAACGCACAGCGACTTATACAGAAGACGGGAAAATTATTTCTATCGCAGATTTACCTGATGACTTTTTTTCAACAAATTATTTTACTGATAAATTACTGGAATATCTGGAAAGTGGCAAAAATAGTGGCAAACCTTTCTTTGCTTATGCAGCTTACACCGCACCCCACTGGCCCATACAGGCGCCTGAAGCTTATAGCAATAAATATAAAGGGGTTTATGATGCAGGATATGAGGTCATCCGCGAAAACCGGATTAAACGCCAGAAACAGCTCGGTATTATTCCTCCTGACTTTCAGTCAGCCACACCGTTGGCAACTGATAAATTAGGTTATGGCCAATGGACTGAACTGAGTCCAGAACAAAGAGCTATAGAAGCCCGTAAAATGGAAGTTTATGCGGGTATGGTAGAAAACCTGGATACTAATATTGGCAAAATTATCCAGTACTTAAAAGCTAACCGTCTTTATGATAACACCCTTATCTTTTTTGTTTCTGATAATGGTGCAGAAGGTACTATTCGCGGAGCAAGCGATCCGAGTTTCGATGCTTCTCTGAATGCTGTCGGTACAGCACAGTCATATCATTATATTGGTCCACGTTGGGCAGAGGTCAGTGCTGCTCCTTTTCATCTATGGAAAGAAACCGCTGGTGAAGGCGCAACTATTGCACCTGCAATAATAAAAGTCCCTAATGTATTATCAGATTCACAAAAATATCATGGGTTTACTTCAGTACTTGATGTACTGCCTACTGTACTGGATTTCGCCAGCATTCCTGTACCGCAAAGTGAATATAAGGGAAGAAAAATTAACACACCAAATGGCTATTCATGGAAAGCACTCCTACAAAATAAAGCTGCCTCGGTTCGCCCTGCCGATTTCATATTCGGGGATGAATTACATGGCAACAAATATCTACGTTCAGGTGAATGGAAAATAGCCTTGCAGGCGAAACCTGAACTTGGTACAGGCCAGTGGGAACTTTATAATCTGAAAAATGACCGCGGCGAAAATCAGAATCTTGCCGAGCAGTATCCCGATCAGGTTCAAAAGCTGAGTCAAATTTATCAGCAGTATGCACAGCAGCATGGTGTACTGGAATACCGCAAATGAAATTAGCTTTAAGATTAGGGCTGTGCAGTCTGCTTTTTGCAGGCTGCCATAACACCGAACAAAATAGCCTCCCCACAAATAAAAAAAATTTAAATCTGGGGAATATAGAATACTGTCAGTCATATTCTGGACTGCCTTCAGGCTGGTTAGAACAAGCACATGCCGGGATGTTATATATTCCTGAAGGCGAGGTGAAATTAGGATCAGAACTGGCTTATCCAGATGAGATCAATTTTGGGGCTCAAAAAAGGAAAGTGAAAGGATTCTGGATTGATCAGACTGAAGTGACTGTGGCTCAGTTTGCAAGTTTTATAGCAGCTACACACTATATTACCGATGCCGAAAAACAGAATGAAGCTGCCGTATTTGAAGCAGATGAGCAGTCACCACAACAGTGGTGGAAGCTTAAATCAGGTTATAACTGGCGCTTGCCTGAAGGGCCAGAGGGTCCACCTGCCCGCGCTAACGAAGCAGTACGGTACATTACCAAAAACGATGCTGAACATTACGCGCTCTGGCTCGGCCATGATTTACCTTCTGAAGTTGAATGGGAATACGCAGCCAAAGGTAATGACGAGACAGATGTGCCCTTAAAACATGAACCGCGTAATCATCAGCACCGGCCTGATGCAAATTACTGGCAAGGTGATTTTCCCTTTCATAATAGCCAAGAAGACCATTTTAAAGGTATAGCCCCTGTGGGCTGTTTCAGCCCGAATGCCTTTGGACTTTACGATATGATTGGTAACGTCTGGGAATGGACCAGTTCTGTATATACCGGTGCTCATGATGAGCATATGGGAAATTATTCAGCGTTAAGAACTTCGCAGCATATCCCACAATCCTTTGTGATTAAGGGAGGCTCCTTTCTTTGTGCCAGTCAATACTGTGCCCGTTATAGAAAAAGTAGCCGTCATCCACAAGAATTTAACCTGGCTACGACTCATACCGGGTTCCGTACTATTGACCGTGGTAAATAACTACCTTCACTAGCTCATTTTACAAAGAAAAAACTGAACAGAGTAAAGACCATATATTGTTTTATAAGCTTTAATTCATTGCTTGAGTCACAAGAGCATAAAGCAACCATCATAGTAAATAGTTAAAAATAAATACTATAAAAACAAAATCCAAGATTGAGTTATAAAAGAAGTTTTATTATTTTTCGGTAAACTGCTGAATAGGTTTAAATAGCTGTAAAGCCCATACTGAACAAGCAAGTATTATGTTTGAACCGGCGTGGCTTTTATTATTATCCAGACGATTTCTACTCATCAAAACAGATCGGGCAGATTCACGGTTGATCTATTTATAGAGAAAAGCATTCTACTGTTAGACGGTTTTAATCTCTTTACTCACCAGATCAGTTTTCTTATTTTCTTGCAATTTTGTCACATAATGCCACCCCTTAATCCAATCTGGCATAGATAATGTATACAACTGTATATTAAATCAATGATCCGAAGAGATATTTTGCATGTCTAACCCACTTGAAGGTTTACAATTTCCTGTACAGGAAGGCTCTAACAAGCCAAGTACGACCCGTACCGGTAAAGAAATTATTGCTGAAGCATTATCACTGGTCGATTCCGACAGCTCACAGCAGGCATCTAAAGAAAAAAATTGGCGCAAGACATATCCAAAATATTTTAAAGCGCTGGTGTATCAGGGTATCCGGCAGGTTAATCATCCGATTACTATTGCCAAGCAGGGTTTACATAAGGCACATCATAGCTTTGTATTTTACCGTGCAGGTGAATCCTGTTTACTCAAGGATGTGATGCAGATTCCTGTAGAAAAACAGCTTTATACAGTCAAGTTCCAAGGCAAGAGCGATAACACTCCTGAATGGTATGTGCCTTATCATGGCCAGAACCTTCAGGGCCAGAGTTTGCTCAGCCAGATAGAAAAATGGCTGGCAGCTGGCATCATTGAGGCAAGTCATGCTGAAGCTTTGCAGCAGGCTGTAGCACATCCAGAATGGTTTGACCTGTCTGACCGGACACTGGTTTTGCTTGGTGCAGGTTCTGAAGCCGGCCCATTAACCTGGCTGGCTAAATGGAAAGCCAATATTGTTGCTATTGACTTGCCGCGGGCTCAGGTATGGGAAAGAATTTTAAATATTATTGAAGCAGGAAATGCTACGCTTATCGCACCCAGCGATCAGTCTTTTCCCGAACAGGCCAGTATTTCCGAGCTAAAAGAGCATCTGGGGGCCAATCTGTTGACCCAGTTACCAGAGATTGGCCAGTGGCTGGTGACCTTTAAGCAGCAACTGGATTTGGCAGCTATCGCCTATCTGGATGGTGAAAAACATGTACGGGTTTCTATGGCAATGGATGCCATCATGCAATATGTCAGTCAGCATAAACCGGATACCAGCCTAATGTTTATGTGTACTCCGACCGATGTATATGCGGTGCCGGAAGAAGTTGCTCAAGCTGCATCTGACAAGTTCAAACACCGCTCGCAGTTACAAAAGCTTCTAACTAAGGGTATTTCAACCGCTTCTTTGAAACATTTTTTCCAGAAGAACCAGCAAATACTTGTAAAGTCAGATAATGGCAAACATTACGGCATTACTGACTGTCTGGTCTTGGAACAAGGCCCGAATTATGCACTAGCCAAGCGCCTACAACAATGGCGCGCTGTACTCGCACGCCATCAGGGTCAACAGGTCAGTATTAATATTGCCCCATCAACCACGACGCATTCTGTCACCAAGAATCCATTACTAAAGGCTGCCTTTACTGGCGCCAGCTTATTTGATGTAGAAGCATTTGCACCTGAAACTACCAATGCCATCATGGCAGCCCTATGGATCCACGATCTGCGCAATCCTGATTCAGCTGCACATCCAGACACTGCACTAGAACATCCTTTAGAGCTGATGATGGAAGGTGCTAACCATGGCGGTCTGTGGCGTGTCGCTTATCTGGCACGAACTGCACTACCTTTTGCTGCCTTATATGGCCTGGCTTCAGATAAACTGCCAGTAGAAAAACTTCTTTCAAAATTCAAAAAGAAAAGCTGAAGCTTTTTCTGAACAAACAACAGCAGATACAAAAAAAAGCTTTGCCGAGGCAAAGCTTTTTTTAATGTCTATTTTAATTAAACAAATAACTTGAGAAACAGCCAATATAAACCGCCAGATAAGCAAATGGTTGCTGGCAGTGTAAATACCCATGCGGACAGAATAGTTTTGACAGTATTAAAGTTCAGGCCAGATTTATTGGCCACCATGGTACCTGCAACTGCACTGTTTAAAACATGTGTAGTCGATACAGGCATACCCAGGCCATCTGCTGCAGCAATTGTAGACATAGCTACCAGCTCGGCAGACATCCCCTGACCATAAGTCATATGATGCTTACCAATACGCTCACCTACTGTCACGACAATTCGCTTCCAGCCCACCATAGTTCCAAGGCCCAGTGCCAGGGCTACCGCCACTTTGACCCAAGTCGGAATATATTGCAGGAATGAATCCAGATTATCGCGGTATTCATCTACCAGTTTATTCTGAGCTTCAGGTAACGCAGGTAAGGCCTCTGCCTTATCTAGACGCTTAAATGTAGTGGTACTCAGGTACATGTCATTACGAATTTCGCTGACTACTGCTTCAGGCATGTCTCTTAAATTATCATAGGCTGCTACACGCTCACCCAGATGGTCAGTCAGGCTTGCCAATGCTGGCACTACTTCAGGGCTAATTTCCTTGGTCTGGATATAACGGGTCAGTACAGTCCGTGCCTGCTCATCCGGGATATCCTGATAATTAGCATAAATAGCAGAAGCAGTTTGAGTAGATAGCTGTTCAAATGACTGTAAATGTGCCTGATCCAGATTTTTATTCAGAGAGTAAGCTAAAGGTACCAGACCAATCAGAATCAGCATGATTAGGCCCATGCCCTTTTGCCCATCATTTGATCCATGAGCAAAGCTAACACCGGTACAGGTAAAAATCAGGATGGCACGGATCAGTGGCGGAGGCGGCTTGTTTCCTTCTGGCGGCTGAAACAGTTCCATTTGTTTCTTAAAGATCTTCTTAACCAACAGGAACAATACCGCAGCAAATGCAAAACCAATTAGTGGTGAAAACAGTAAGGCCTTACCCACCTTGATGACCTGATCCATATCGATACCACTGGCACCGGTCGCGGCATTTAGAAGATGGTTCATGATACCCACCCCCAAGATTGAACCGATCAGGGTATGCGAACTTGAGGCAGGTATACCAAGAAACCAGGTACCGAGGTTCCAGATGATTGCGGCAATCAGTAAAGCAAATACCATCGCAAAACCGGCACCGCTACTGACATTCATAATCAGCTCAACCGGAAGCAGCGCAATAATACCGTACGCGACTGCCCCACTTGCTACCATTACCCCAAGAAAATTACAAAAGCCTGCCCACATCACAGCCACAGGTGCTGGCAAGGCATTGGTATAGATAACCGTCGCTACAGCATTAGCTGTATCATGAAAACCATTAACAAATTCAAAGCCTAATGCAATCAATAAAGCAGTGGCTAGCAGAATAATAGAATATAAACCAAGCGGCGGAACATGAGCCAGATCAGCATTTACCTGAAAGCCAATGTAGATTAGCGTGGCAACAATTACCGTCAGGAACACCGGCATAAAAAACTTCGGTGTTGGCACGTGTACATTACTGGATGCCACGGGAAGTACTGGATCTGAATCGGGAGGAATATTCGAATTCATCTAGATGGTTTAAGAGGATAATAAAATCCCCTTATTCTTTATTTAAATTGTGACAATTATATGACAAAAGGGTGTCATATAAAGCCAATTTTCATCTAATTGAGCTTATTCAGGTCATCCTTAGAACCCATATCTTTGTTCTTATTCTATTCCTACTATTTTTTATATTTATAAATTCAATAACTTATATTTAAAATAATAAAAAAGAACAAGCTACGGGCTAATAAATTACTTTCATTGAATTATTACAGCTATAAGTCACCAATTGTCTGTTTCATGTTCAGTTAATAACTATGCTGCAAAGATATTGCAATTTCATGAAAAAAATATAGGACCAATCAAGTAAAAGTAGCCGGCTATATCAGGAATAGCCACAATCCTTATAGGAAATGCTTAACATGCAAAGGCATAACTATATAAGTTGAATCTGTTACAATAGCGCCCATTTTACAGTTATCCGCATTGGGGGTCTCTTCATGTCTACGCTTGCCACCCTAAAAGAGCTTCTTGCCAAACGCATCCTGATTATTGACGGTGCGATGGGAACCATGATCCAGCGTCATAGGCTTGAGGAAGCAGATTATCGTGGTGAACGTTTTGCAGACTGGGCCCATGATCTGAAGGGCAATAATGACCTGCTGGTATTGACTCAGCCACAAATTATTCAGAGCATACATGAAGCTTATCTGGATGCTGGTGCAGATATTATCGAGACCAACAGTTTCAACGGTACCCGCGTTTCCATGTCAGATTACCATATGGAAGATCTGGTACGAGAAATTAATCGTGAAGCTGCACGGCTGGCCAAAGCAGCTTGTGAAAAATATTCAACCCCTGATAAACCGCGCTTTGTGGCCGGTGTACTTGGCCCTACTTCACGTACTTGTTCTATATCACCAGATGTTAATAACCCGGCGTTTCGTAATATTACTTTTGATGCCCTAAAAGAAAATTATATAGAGGCGACTCATGCCCTCATTGAAGGCGGTGCAGATATTATTCTGATTGAAACCGTGTTCGATACCCTGAACTGTAAGGCAGCTATTTTTGCGGTAAAGGAAGTCTTTAAAGAATTAGGTTATGAATTACCCTTAATGATTTCCGGCACGATCACAGATGCTTCCGGACGTACGCTGACCGGACAAACTGCTGAAGCCTTCTGGAATTCGGTGCGCCACGGCGATCTGCTTTCAATCGGCTTTAACTGTGCCTTGGGCGCAGACGCCATGCGCCCACATGTTAAAACAGTGGCTGATGTTGCTGATGTATTTGTTTCTGCTCATCCGAATGCCGGTTTGCCCAATGCTTTTGGCGGTTATGATGAAACACCGGAAGAAACTGCTGCATTTCTGAAAGAATTTGCAGAAAGTGGCTTAATCAATATTACTGGTGGCTGCTGTGGTACGACTCCGGACCATATACGAGCCATTTATAATGCTGTAAAAGATATCGCTCCCCGCCAGATTCCCCAGATTAAACCAGCCTGCCGACTGAGTGGTCTGGAGCCATTTAATATTTACGATGAATCACTATTTGTAAACGTAGGTGAACGAACCAACGTAACCGGTTCAAAGAAATTTGCACGTCTGATCCGTGAAGAGAATTATGCAGAAGCATTGGATGTTGCCCGTCAACAGGTCGAAGGCGGTGCCCAGATTATCGATATCAATATGGACGAAGGGATGCTTGATTCGCAAAATGCGATGGTGACATTCCTGAACCTGATTGCTTCTGAGCCTGATATTTCCCGTGTACCGATCATGATTGACTCATCAAAATGGGAAATTATCGAGGCAGGACTGAAATGTGTACAAGGTAAAGCCGTAGTAAACTCAATCTCGCTGAAAGAAGGTTATGATGAGTTTGTAGAGAAAGCACGTTTATGCCGTCAGTATGGTGCGGCTGTCATTGTTATGGCTTTTGATGAAAAAGGTCAGGCCGATACGGTTGAGCGCAAGAAAGAAATCTGTAAACGATCTTATGATGTGCTGGTCAATGAAGTTGGCTTTCCTTCTGAAGATATTATTTTTGACCCGAATGTCTTTGCGGTAGCGACAGGTATTGAAGAACACAACAACTATGGTGTGGACTTTATTGAAGCTACTGGGTGGATCAAGCAGAACCTGCCAAATGCCATGATCTCGGGCGGTATTTCTAACGTTTCTTTCTCGTTCCGCGGTAATGAGCCGGTACGTGAAGCAATCCATGCAGTTTTTCTTTATTACGCCATCAAGCAGGGCTTGACCATGGGAATTGTAAATGCCGGACAGCTGGCAATTTATGATGACATTCCGGCTGAGCTAAAAGACGCGGTTGAAGACGTAGTGATGAACCGCAATCAGGGAGAAAGCGGACAGGAAGCCACTGAAAAGTTACTGAGTATTGCTGAGAAATATCGTGGTCAGGGCGGAACCCAACGTGAAGCTGAAAATCTGGAATGGCGCAACGAACCGGTAGAAAAACGTCTTGAGTATGCGTTAGTGAAAGGTATTACTGCCTTTATTAATGAAGATACCGAAGAAGCACGGCTAAAGTCTGCCCGTCCGCTGGATGTTATTGAAGGCCCGCTTATGGCCGGAATGAATGTCGTAGGCGACCTGTTTGGTTCAGGCAAGATGTTCTTGCCACAGGTTGTAAAATCGGCTCGGGTTATGAAACAGGCTGTAGCCTGGCTTAACCCGTATATTGAAGCTGAAAAAACTGCTGGTGAAGCCAAAGGGAAAATCCTGATGGCAACAGTCAAAGGTGACGTACATGATATTGGCAAGAATATTGTCGGTGTAGTACTTGGCTGTAACGGTTATGACATTGTAGATTTAGGCGTAATGGTGCCGGCAGAGAAAATTCTGCAAACTGCAATTGATGAAAAAGTTGATATTATCGGGCTGTCCGGCCTGATTACGCCAAGTCTGGATGAAATGGTCTTTGTAGCTAAAGAGATGCAGCGTAAAGGCTTTAAAATTCCTTTAATGATTGGCGGGGCAACTACATCAAAAGCCCATACTGCTGTAAAAATTGATCCGCAATATTCAAATGATGCCGTCATTTATGTTGCCGATGCATCACGTGCGGTAGGGGTCGCCACTTCCCTGCTCTCGCCGGAAATGAAGCCTGCTTTTGTACAGGGTCACCGTGATGAATATGTTAAGGTACGCGAGCGCCTGGCGAACAAGCAGCCAAAAGCAGCTAAACTGTCTTATGCCGAGTCGGTTAAGCACGGTTTCAAGATCGCTCCGGGCTACGTACCACCACAACCAAATTTTATCGGTGTTCAAACCATTACCCAGTATCCGCTAGAAACACTGGTTGAGTATTTTGACTGGACTCCATTCTTTATTTCATGGAGCTTGGCAGGCAAATTCCCGAAAATTCTGGAAGATGAAGTAGTCGGTGAAGCAGCAACTGATTTGTATCAGCAGGCACAGATTATGCTCAAAGATATTATTGAGAATAAACGTTTTGATGCCCGGGCCGTATTTGGTTTATCCCCTGCTAAACGTACGGCTGCCGATACTGTCACGGTATACGATGAACAAGGTACTGCGACACATCATTTTGAGCATTTACGCCAGCAGTCAGACAAAGTTACCGGTAAGCCAAATTTATCTCTGGCAGATTTTATTGTCACCGAAGAGAACCAGGCGCAGGACTATCTGGGGGGTTTTACAGTTTCAATTTTTGGTGCTGAAGAACTTGCCAATCAATACAAAGTTAAAGGTGATGACTATAGTGCTATTCTGGTTCAGTCTTTGGGTGACCGTTTTGCCGAAGCTTTTGCCGAGCACCTGCATGAACGTATCCGTAAAGAGTTCTGGGGCTATCAGGCCAGTGAACAGCTAAGCAATGAGGAACTGATTAAAGAGAAATATATCGGTATTCGTCCGGCACCGGGTTACCCGGCCTGTCCTGAACATTCTGAAAAAGCGGTTCTATTCGACTGGCTGGGTTCTACTGACAAGATTGGTACACAGCTCACTTCCAGCTTTGCAATGTGGCCCCCTTCATCGGTGAGCGGCTTCTATTATGCTCATCCCGAATCTCAGTATTTCAATGTTGGTAAGATTTCTCTGGATCAGTTAGAAGATTATGCAAAACGTAAAGGCTGGACGCTGGATGAGGCCAAACGCTGGCTAGCACCAAATCTGGATGATTCAATTGTCTAAGTAAATATCCGGTTTAAAAAATCCCCTCTATTGAGGGGATTCTTATTTTAAACTCTTTTCTTGTACTAGCTTGCTTTAAACTTTACCAGCAGAGTTATATCATTCAAAATTAAAAATATTTTCAATATAAAATACAAGTACTTTTCATTTTTTCTTTCCGTATTTTAAAATACTTATAGAGTCAGATATTAGTCTTCAAATACTTTCGCTTGATTAATCAGTCTTAAAAATATAGTGCTGTCTTGAATCTGGTTTGCACTGAGTAAAGCCAGCTTGACCAGAAACAGCTCACGTTTTTCTGCATCCAGATGATCAATATTTTCTGCCAGATGATCATATACCTGTTCTAGGTCTTCAATCCGAATATTACTCATGCTGCTACTCCTTTTGTTAGCTGACAAAACTGCTCAAAAGTTTGGGTAATGGCAGAGTTCCTATAATGCAGCCAGCGGCCATGAATATGATGATCAGGACGTATCAGGTAAATTGAACCACTTTGTGCAAAAAAATGTTCTGCTGCAAGTTCTGCAGTGATTTTTAAAGTCATCTCTGCGTTATGTACTGTCTGGCCATCCAGCGCAAGTGCAATAATCTGCACAGGAATAGCACAGGCTTGTAATGCTTTAATTTCAGTATAAAGACCGGCAGGAAGTTCGCCCTGCTCTGTGAAAACCAGAACGTTGAACTTACCATCGATCCGGTCATACAAAAATGAACCATCTACAGTTTTAACATTAGGAATCAAGGCACCATTTTCAGTCATTTCCTTCATGCTGGCATTGTCATCATTTTGACTGTTCAAAGGTGAATAGCTATAGGCATGTGGCCGTGATGTACGCCAATGATAGAGTGGACGTACAAATTCGTGTTCTAGCGATAAAGACAGTACTGCGTTACGTAGCAAGCGGTAGCCTTGGGTGGGTGGTGCCATAAAGCGGGTAGATTTCCCGGCCTCAGCAATAATCTCCCGCACTGCTCCAACCCGGTCGAAGGTATAACTTTCTAAAAGCTCGCGGGATGCCCAGCCTTGAATTACACCGGCCAGTTTCCATGACAGATCTTTGGCATCCTGAAAGCCGGTATTGGCACCGCGCACGCCAAAAATTGGTAACAGATGCGCAGCATCACCAACAAATATAATGCGGTTATGCACATAATTGTCGAGTGTTAACGCACGTGCCGAATAGACTGTACTCCAGTCCATTTCCCACTGTAAATGTTCCTGTCCAATCATTTTAAGCTGGTCATTGACAGCCTTGCTCAGATTTTCCGGTTTAAGTGCTTCTTCCGGACTGATACTCGGATCAAGCTGATAGTCAAAACGCCAGATATGATCTGGTTCGCGGTGCATGAGAATGGTATTGCCCGGATTCCAGTCCGGTGAGAAAAAGGCCAAACGTTCGGTCGGATAGTCCAGCTTGATGCGAATATCCGCAATAACAAAGCAGCCTTCATAGCTGGCGCCTTGCATCCGCAGCTTCATCTGTTCGCGTAATGCAGAGCGTCCTCCATCGGCTGCCACCACCCAGCTACTTTCATGCTGATATTCACCTTCTGGAGTATGGATGGTTAAAGTGACTGTTTCATCATTCTGTTCATGTGCAATGACCTTATTACCCCAGCGAATCTCAATATTATCCTGCTCATGTATGGTCTCAAGCAAGTAACTTTCCAGCCAGTTCTGCTGCAGATTATTTAATGGCGCAAACTGATCATGTGGGCCAGATGGTGAAGCCATTCGAAAAACCACCTGTCCTTTATAAATAGAGTTGCCATGTGTCCACGGTAGGGCTTTTTGCATGATACGTTGGGCAGCGCCAGCAGACTGTAAGATTTCCATAGAGCGCCTGGTGTATACCAGTGCCCGGCTACCTTCAGATAACTGCTGTTCAGCAGACAGCAGAACGACCCGTATACCTTGTCTGGCTAGCAGTAATGCTGTTGCCATACCAATTGGTCCTGCTCCCACAATAGTCACTGTACCTGTTTGGGGCACAGTCTTTTGCGGACGATGAAAGTAGGGATAAACCTGATAAGGATAATAGAGTGACTTTCTTAGCTGCGTTTCGGGGAAATGCATATTTGACTCCTTGTCATGTTTTTTAACGCAGCATTGCTCAAACTGCGTGCTTTCTTCTAATAGTTTCTGCTTTTTATTCCTATAGCATTTTTATGCGATTTATAGCATCTTCAAGAACTCAATAAATTACGACAAACATAATTAAATTACTTTTACCGTAAAATATAATTTTTAGTATGCTAAGTTTTAGAGTAAAAATCAAATATTTTAAAAGTCAATCAGGGCTACTATGAAAATCTATAAAAATAGATATTTATCAAAAAATTAATATAATATTTTTTTAAATTTAAACAATCATAATCTGTTTTTATTGGTTGATTTTTCATTTATATAAAAGAGAAAATATTATAAGTATCATTCGATACCCGATATAAATAAATAAGTCTGTCGGGTCACATAATTTTCCATAAAACATACCTAAGATTCAGATTCCTTACTCATTCTCCTGTCCATCTTATATTGAACTGACCATTCTCATTTTAATTTCCAAAAATAATATGGCATTTTTAGAACTGAACGATCCGGTTTATCAGACAGTAAAATTGACCAGGCATAGAGTAGACATCTAGTACAAAAATTTATGGTTTAGATCAACAAAATATAAAAAGCCTCCCCTAGGAGGCTATATAGCTTGCTATTATTTATGCCAGATAAATGGTGACTGATTCTGTTCTGCCTCATGATCTGCACCTAGTGGCATGCCGGTACGGTCCTTGAGTAAACAGATGGCTATAAGGGCAAAACTTGCCATCATCATTAAGTAAACAGTTACCAATGTGGTCGAATTCGAAACACTGATGAGCCAGGCTGCAATCAGGGGTGCGAAAGCGCCGCCGATGATAGAACCAAGTGCATAAGTAATTGAGATTCCCGAGAAACGAATCGAGGCAGGGAATAATTCGGTATAAACAATTGCATTGATACCATGGGTAAAGCCAACGCCCATTGACAGCAAAAACAGGGCAATAGCAATACCAGAGTAGGTTGCTGTATCGACCAGAGGGAATACTACAAATGCCGCACCCAGCTGTAGTAATGCCCCTAGAATATACATTTTCTTGCGCCCAAACCGGTCAGACAGGCTGGCAGAAATCCAGGTAAATGCAGCCCATACAATCGCAGATAACGTTACGAGCGTTAAAATGGTCGAGCGTTCCAGTGCAATCGGTCCGGCCGGGTTCGTTGTATAGTTCTGGATGAAGCCCCCAGTCGTCATGTAACCCAGTGCGGTTGTTCCAGCACATAGTAGTGCCGCAAGCAGTACTGAAAGCTTATGATGCTTAAATAGGGTTTTAATCGGATGCGGATTGGCAGACTTACGCTGCTTGATTTCTTCAAATACTGGACTTTCACCAATAGAACGACGTATCCAGTGGCCAATCAGCAGTAGCAACAAGCTAAGCAGAAATGGAATGCGCCAGCCCCACTCAACAAAGGCATCCCCTGGTGAGACCCAAGCTGTCATAATCACTAATACCAGAGAAGCCAGCAATAGTCCGAATGGAATACCTAGCTGCGGAAATGAACCAAAACGCCCGCGCTTGTTTTCTGGTGCATGCTCAACAGCCATCAGGACCGCCCCGCCCCATTCTCCACCAGCTGAAATTCCTTGTAAAATCCGCAAGATGATCAGGATAATAGGAGCTGCAATACCGATTGTGGCATAGGTAGGCAGCAGACCGATCAATGCTGTAGCGCCACCCATCAATATAAGGGTAATTACCAGCATGGCACGACGCCCGAGTTTATCCCCATAGTGGCCAGCAATAAATGCACCTAAAGGACGAAATAAAAAGCTGATTCCAATAGAGGCAAATACTAGTAAATTAGCGACCACTGGACCGGCAGGTGCAAAGAATAGCTGGTTAAAGACCAGGCCTGCCACTGCTGCATAAATAAAATAGTCATACCACTCGATTGTGGTTCCAATAATAGTGGCATAGGCAACTTTTTTGTCAGCCTGTTTATGAACCTGTTGAGGTATAGCACTGACATCCGTCAGCGCTACAGATTTAATCTGATCCATTTTAGTTTTCCTTTTATCATTTTCCCTGGATTTGTTGTTATTACCATTTAAAGCTTGAGTTTGAGTTTTCCTTTTCCTCGTGAACAGCAACTGATTACTGATTTCATTCCGTCACGCTCGGCTCGGGTCAATACCTTGTCGCGATGATCAATTTCACCTTCTTCAACCGGAAGCTGGCAGCTTCCACATAAACCCTCGGTACAGTCAAAGCTGACATCAATTCCTTTGTCCAGCAAACAGTCCAATAAGGTCTGGTCCCGGGCTACTGTCAGTGTTAAACCGCTATCCAGTAGTTCAACTTCAAAGTCGGTATCATTTTCATATAAAAAGAGGTTCTTCCCTGAACCAAAATGCTCGACCGTGAGCTGAACCTGTGACAAGTCTTCGGTATAGTTGGTCAAGGTATCAAGTAATGCTTCCGGACCACAGGCGCATACCTGTGTACCGGCAGGCAACGCTGACAAGAGCTGTTGCAGATTTATCCGTTTACCTTCAGAAGAAATGTAGAGTTCGGCAGCACTACCATGTGCAGCAACTTCCTTAAGTAATGCCATACTAGCCCGCTGGCGTGAAAGATAAATTAGCCGGTAAGGGCGCCCCTGTTCACGTAAGCTGTTGGCCATGCTCAGAATAGGAGTAATACCTATCCCCCCCGCGATCAGCACATACTGGCTCGCCTGTAAATTTAATTTAAAAAAGTTTTTGGGTCCCTTAATGTAGATCTGTTCTCCTGCTTTTAAATACTGATGAATCCATTGTGAACCACCCCGGCTTTCTGGCTCTCTCTTTACAGCAATCGTATAAAATTGATCAGTCACTAAACCGCATAGAGAGTACTTACGGCTCAGGCCATTAGGCAATACCAGTTCAATATGTGAACCGGCACTCCAGCGTGGTAATTCTTCACCGTGTATAGCAGCCAGCTCAATACGTATAATATCTTCTGCTTCAGGATAAACTGCCTGAACACGTACCGGGCGGGTCATGGCTTTAAGATCAGGCGCTCCAATAGGAAAAGTGGTAATTTGTCTGGCAGTTTGTTCTGGCTGGGCATGCCACTCAGTCCACAAGGCCTCTGGTCCTCTGAACGAGGTATTGGCCAGATAGGTAAATTCCTGCTCGCAGAGTTTCAGGTCTGGTATACGGCGTGACAGTTCTTCAATGAAAATACACATTTCCATACGGCCGATATTCTTACCCATACACTGGTGTGCACCGTAACCGAATGTCAGATGTTCAATAGCATTATCACGATAAATATCCAGCTCATCGGCATTTTCAAAATGAAGTTCATCATGGTTAGCAGAAGCCGACACCAAAAACAATTTATCGCCTTTCTTAAACTTGACTCCACTGACTTCACTCTCGGTAGTGACCTGTCTGCGCCAAGCCACTACAGAACCTGAATGCCGTAAACACTCCTCGACTGCACCCGGAATCAGCTGCGGGTTATCACAGATTTTTTTCCACACTTTCCGGTCAGCTAAAAGTAGTTTTAATGCATTGGCAGAGGCTAGTGCGGTAGTTTCATGGGCGGCCACCATAATAGCCATCATCATTGAATGCAGATAATTGTCTGTCACCACCTCTGGCATTACACGATTTTTAGCAATCATGTCATACATCCAGCCTTTACCTTCTGGATTATTTTTCATTTTCTCCAGCACACGGCCAGAGTACTCCCAGAATTGTCCTACTCCCTCGGCAACCTCCAACTGCTGTTCTAATGTTGGTCTTCCCCAGGTATTAACGGTATGAGCAACTGCAAATTTACGTAGTTCCTGCATGTCATCTTCAGGTACGCCCAAAAAGTGTAACGCTACCATTAAGGGTATTTCCCAGAGCATTTCCTGTACCAGATCTGCCCGTCCCTTATAAATAAATCCGTCGACTTTCTTCCTGACCAGTTCTCTAACGAAATGTTGGTGCTCTTCCAGATTCTGTGGTGTAAAAGCATCCATTAAAGCACGACGCCGTTCCATGTGAACCGGTTCATCTTCATTTACCAGTGTACGGTTCATACCATAATTATATTTTTCAAGAATTTTTAATGCTTCAGGGCAAGAAGGCGTCAGTTTCTCGAGTGCATTACAGGCAGAAAAGGTAATAGGATCACGAAAAATTGCTTTGACATCTTCATAACGGGTCACAATCCAGTAACCCATCGCTTCAGAGAAAAAAATCGGGAGCTGTGCACGAAATTCCTTCAGAGCCAATGCAGGGTCTTGCTGATATGGCACTGCAAACATGTCAAAGTTTTTACCCTTCTGTTGTAACTCGGCATGAAAAGGGCATTGCCCATGCATAGGTACTTTTACGTTCATCCTGAACTTCCTGTTCTATTATCGTACATTATGTTCTAATATAGTAAAAGAATAAATAATGAGCAGACATGTTGTCAATTGGCTAAAATGTCTTTTTGCAATTGTTTACTATTTAAGACAGACCCAAATCCGGGTTGACCAAGCGGAGTAGAAAAAGAATTGGAGACCTTACAGACGCTGGAACGGGGCATTCATGCATTAGAACTGATTGCCAGACATCAAGGCCAGTTGACCGTAGCGCAGCTGGCTGAACTATTAGAGATTAACCGGACTATTGCCTACCGTATTACCCGGACCTTAACTCATTTAGGTTATATTAAAACCAATGAAAATCTGGGGCTGGAGCTCAGCAGCAAGATCCAGGATTTATATCACTGCTATGAAATGACGATTCCCTCTAATAGCCAGCAGATTCTGAATAGTCTGTCTAATCGGACTCAAGCCAGCGCTTCGCTAGTAATTGCTGAAGGATCAGACTGTGTAGTAGTTAAAACTGCATCGACTGGTTCCTCTTATTTACGTATTAATTATCAGCTGGGTTCACGGCATCCGATTGGTACAGCTGCAGCTGGTATTGCAATTGCTACCACCTATCCGTCTCAACCGGAGGAAAAAGAAGAAATCAAGCTAGCCCGCCAGCTTGGTTATGGTTATTCTGAAGGTCGGCTGCAATCTGGAGCCGTAGGCCTGTTCATGCCAATTCCAGAGCGGCATATGGCGATTGGAATTGTCAGTATTGGGGAAGTTAATAAAGAAGCCGTTTTAGAGGCCTTAAATGATGCGGTATGGGCTTTAAACTAAGCCCCTCCTGTTCAGGCATAGTATTATCTTTATTTATTTTACCCAGAAGCTGGCTTAAAGAATATTTTAATAATCTTTGTTAGCAGGCTAAAGTTAAAAATAAAGATGCTATGCTCACAGTGTTCGACTTAATAGAAAAGTAAACTAAAATTACTCTTGGCCCATGGAGCTGGCATATAAAATTTTGTTAACAATGCTTTAAAAAAGATTGATTAATCATCTAATTAACATTTTATTACAGTCAGTTAAATTTAATATATTTTTATGGAATTCAATGCATGGAAGCACATTCAGGTTTAAGTGCACAGGATAAACGTGCCCTTGGATTATCATCTTTGGGGGGCGCACTCGAATTTTATGATTTTGTCATTTATGTTTTTTACGCCAAAATTATTTCAGAGCTATTCTTTCCAAGTGGCCTGAGTCCTTTTTGGGCTATGCTGAATACTTATGGAATTTTTGCAGCCGGTTATTTTTTCAGGCCCTTAGGGGGCGTGGTTATGGCTCATTTTGGCGATCTGGTAGGACGCAAACGTCTCTTTAGTTTATCTATCTTGCTGATGGCATTGCCAACTTTAGTCATTGGCCTGATGCCTACTTTTGAAAGTATTGGCTATGCTGCCCCTTTATTATTACTTCTAATGCGGGTAGTACAAGGTATTGCAATTGGTGGAGAAATACCGGCTGCCTGGACTTTTGTATCAGAACATGTGCCCGAGAAAAAGATTGGCTTTGCTAATGGCCTGTTAACTGCCGGACTTTCACTGGGAATTCTACTTGGTGCCCTGATGTCACTATTTATCTCCCTTAAATTTAGTGAAACGCAGATTCATGACTGGGCATGGCGCATTCCATTTATTATTGGTGGTGTATTTGGACTGGTTGCTTTATATCTGCGGTCTTACTTGAAAGAGACACCCGTTTTTAAAGCCATGCAGGCACGTAAAGAATTGTCTAAAGAGTTACCGGTCAAGCAGGTACTCGCTCGCCACAAAACAGCAGTTGTTATTGGCATGATGTTTACCTGGTTTTTAACTGGTTGTGTAGTGGTACTGATTTTAGCAATGCCTAACTTGCTTACCGGCGCTTTCGGTATTGAACGCTCAGATGCCTTTACCATGCAAAGTGCTGCTATTGT
Source organism: Acinetobacter sp. 1294596 (assembly GCF_000582925.1). Classification (NCBI taxonomy): domain Bacteria; kingdom Pseudomonadati; phylum Pseudomonadota; class Gammaproteobacteria; order Moraxellales; family Moraxellaceae; genus Acinetobacter; species Acinetobacter sp. 1294596. Next base: position 74,673 of record NZ_JFCC01000010.1, read on the forward strand.
CATGCAGATGGCAGGCTGTATTCTGGCGGGACTTTTGGCTGACCGTTTTGGTGCCGGAAAAGTTATTCTGATCGGTTCATTCTGCGTCGCTGCGATTGCAGGAATTTTTTATACCAGTCTGGGGCATGTGTCACAGTCAACCATTTTTATATTGTATATGCTGCTCGGGCTGTTCTCAGGTACGGTCGGTATGGTGTCTTACAGCATGGTCAGAATGTTCCCTGCCCAGATTCGTTTTTCGGGAATTTCATTTTCTTATAATGTCGCTTATGCAATTGCGGGTGGTCTGACCCTACCATTGGTACAGTGGCTGAGCCTCTACAGTAAAATTGGTGCAATGTACTATATTTGGGTGGTATGTCTGGTGGCATTTTTTACTGCAATAATTTACAGATCAAAATTTGAATAAGTCTGTTGTCCCTCATTCTTTTTAAGTTAAATGAATGAGGGACAAGCACCTCCTAGGCCTGCAAGTTCTTTCTGAGCTCATCTTCTACAATTTCTATTTCGATATCGCTAAACTTGCGGATTTCACCTTCAGCATGTTTCTCCAGCATTCCACCGATTAATGGCACTTTTACTTTGACCTGCCAGTCCAATTTTATATGAATCTGCTGGTCATCACCAGTTACACTACGGTCACAACTTGCCTCCAGTGGCAGGGTGGCGCCAAGTACCACTGTCGAGGTTAGTGCTTCAAGATTAGTAATATCTGTACGTCTCAGACGAAAAGCATCTTTTAATAATTTTTTGGCAATGTCAGGAATATTGACATCCAGATTATAAGCACGTTTGAGTGTATAAACCCCCTGATCAATCCTGGATTCCAGAATTTCCAGCTTATCCCCTGGAATACGTCTACAGACTTTTTCATGCAGTGAAGTATCGGCACTCAGCCGTTTAAAATCACTCAGAGAAACACCTGGAATAGTGGCATAAACAGTAAAACGATGTGCCATGATTTAATCCTTTCTTTTTTATTGTAGACTCTGTCGCAAAGTGATCCATTCAAATTGCGCTGTTAAACCCTTTTAATTATTAAACAGGGTTAAAACATTATAATGGTTCAATTAAATCCTGATTCTTCAGATCTGTCATTGACTTTAATAATACTGATCTTTCCGACTGATGCCAGAACATACTGTATTTTGTCCGGTACAGGTCATATTTAAAGTATATTGCCGATATTCAATTATGGCATAAAATTCTTCGGCTCCATCGTCAAGCCCGCTTGCAGACCAGACCGTACCTTTAGGAAACTCTACCAGCCATACTGCCTTGTAAAAATCAGAAATTGAATCAAATTGCAGATAACGCTCAGGCTCAGTTATGATTTTCTCTGCAACCCGAAAAAATTGCTGTTCCTGAGTTTGAATAAAATCAATCAACATATTACTTCTACTTACGATATTAAATGAATCTGGTACTCATTATATAAACCTTCTTTAAGCTAGACTGCATAATTGTGCTGTTAAAATGATTTAACAGGTGAAGTTTAAAAAGAAATTATGTAATATTATAACAACTTAATGCCTCTTTGCGGTAAGCCATGAAAAAAGCACTTCTGACCTCTTTTGTTGCAGCAAGTATTTCTTTTGGCTGTTCCAACCAGACGACTGAACCTGAACAGAAGACCTCTGCGGTTAAAACCGACCAAGGCCAGACAAGCGATCCCAAACTGCAAGCCTGGGTTGGGAAATATGAAGGAATAATCCCCTGCGCTACTTGTATTTCACGTTGTGAAGGCTGTGACAGTATGGGCGTAGACCTTGAACTGCATCCTGATATGAGTTTTAAACTGGTGCGCACTAGCTATAGCATTCAAAGTGCTGCCGAGGTCTACACCGGACATTTTGAATTTTTAGATGGTGATAAACTTAAAATTCAGCTAAATGAAGTAAAAGACCGTAATATTCTGGTATTGGGTGCAGATTATACCGAAATTATAGATACTAAATCCGGCCAGCCCTATGCAGCTTATCCAGATTTTCAGCTGGAAAAGATTAGCAGCTAGACAAGAGTTTAACAGTCAAACAGTACTTAGCTGGCTTGTAGCTGTTTTTGTTCAATCTGTTTCCATTGCCACCAGCCAAATAAAGCCAGCCCGACAAATCCTGCATATAAACCTGCTGTCAGCAGCAAATCTTTATAGATAAACATTCCAACATAAATAATATCAATCCATACCCAGAGCATCCAGGTAGCAATATATCTACGACTGGTCCAGTATGTAGCAAGCAAACTAAAAGCAGCCAGCTGCGCATCTAGCAATGGAACAGCAGCATCTGTCCAGTATTTTAAAGTCAGTCCGAGTAGCAGCCCTAAAACTGCTGAGAGTAAAAGCTGTAATATTACTAGCTGCCTGGCAATAGAAATGATCTTGATTTCATGACTCTGCTGATGATCTGTCCACCAATGGTACAAACCATAAAAATTCATAATTATAAATATTCCCTGTAAAAGGGTTTCTCCGTACAGTTTAAATTCAAAAAACAGGTAAGCATATAAGGCACATGCCACAATATTAAAGCCCCAACAGAGTATATTTCGCTGAATGGTAAGAGCTACTCCCATCACACTCATCAGAACAGCAAAGATTTCTAAGGGGGTCATGGTATTTTTCCTATAGGAAAAGGACTATTTTTATTTAACACGGTAAAATCCGCAAATCATCTGTTTAAGCACAACCAAATAAAAAGCCCGCTACCGGGCTTTTTAAAAGCTCTTAAAGACCGCAGTTATTCATCACGGGTTTTCACATCAAATAATTCAATTTCGAATATCAGGTTCGAATTAGCCGGAATAATTTTGCCCATTTTTCGCTCTCCATAGGCTAAATGTGCGGGAACCAGCAATTTACGTTTTCCACCTACCTTCATACCCATAATACCTTGGTCCCAGCCTTTAATGACCCGGCCCGTACCAATCACACATTCAAAGTAATTACCACGATCAATTGATGAGTCAAATTTTGTTCCGTCTTCCAGCCAGCCAGTATAATGGGTGGTAATCAGTGCGCCTTTTACTGCTTCCTTACCAGAGCCCACTTTCAAATCTATAATTTCCAGTTCATTGGACATTTAATACACTCTAAATCGTCATATTGCATTTATTATAACTGAAACTTGGTCAGTCTTTTTCCGAGTTCATGCTTTTTGAAGACAAGTTGGAATTCAGAATATTTTGAAAGGCTAGAATTTTATCTAGAAACTTAAACGTTTAATTCGCGGGTCCTGACTCAGTTCTTCAACCAATAAATCATGTCGCTGGCGTTTACCACTTATATTCCAGTGCAAAATAATTTCATCGGACTTTAGAACCTGCAATACATGCTTGGCCTTCAAGCCATACTGCTTAAAGAGTTGCTCATAATAATGTGATAATCCCTGCTCATAATGACAAATCATTTTATAGTCACGGATTAAATTGAATTCTTCTACCAGTTTTTCAAGGTAGGTTAACAGGCTTAAGATCACTAGTACCAGTATGGTGCCATACAGGCCTAAAGCAATATAGCCTGCGCCAATTGCCATGCCTAAAGCCGCGACCATCCAGATAGTGGTCGCGGTAGTAATACCCGAAATACGGTTTTCATCTTTAAAAATAACGCCAGCACAGAGAAAACCCAGTCCAGTCAAAATATTTGCAGCAATACGGTCATCACTAACCTCCCCAATTTGCCGAGACAATATGGTAAACAGGCAGGAAGCCATACTGACCATAATCATGGTACGTAGGCCGGCGGTCTTATTTTTATATTCCCGTTCCAGCCCGATGACTGCGCCTATTGCTGCGGCACATAACAAATAATAGAGTTCACTGTCCATAGCGCGAAGAATCTTGCTTTTATATTAAACATGATCTAAACAACAGGCCCTGAATGAGGCAAGTCTTTTTAATAAATTTCCATCATGAATAAAACACTTCTATTACTTGAGTTGTTGCCACTCAATTACAGCTTGTGCATGGTTACCAATTAAGGTCCATTCACCATCCATTACATTGAGCTGTAGTTGCATGGTTCGTTCACACAAGGCTTGTAACGCCTCAGTAGATGCCTCAGAAATCTGCCATACTTCGACATTATCCAAAGTTTTTATCTTGCTGTTCTTTTTCCACCAATCCGATACCTGGCTGCCATAGGCTATAATGGCGACCTGCTTGCAGCGTGAACTGGCTTTTTTAACTTTATCTTCATCCGGACAGCCCACCTCAATCCATTTTTCCAATTGCCCCGTTAAGTCCTTTTGCCACAAGGCTGGCTCATTGGTCTCAAACAGGTCTTTGGTAAACTCAAGCTGCTCATCAGCAAACCGAGCAAAAGCAGCAATACGTACCATCAAGCGTTCAATGGTTTCAGATGGATGTAAAGCCAGAGTCAGCTGATGGTCACTGTACTGGTGTGTATCCATATTGGCAATATTCAGGTCTGCCTTATATATTGTTGCTTTTAACGCCATAACGGTATCTTCATCATAAAAGTATAAATGGCGCCAAGCATAGCAAAAAAATAGGTCTATTTATTTTAAGTAATGGCCATCTCAAGGAAAATTTTAAATCTGGCTATTTTCCTCGGCTATATTTAACTGTGCAGCCAAAAGGCTCATCTCAAAATTTTCCCAATTACGATTTTCAGCTGTAATTATCTCTATCCGGTTATCTATCCCTTCTTCACCTGACTTGTAATTCAGCTGTTGCGGATTGAAGTTAAAATAGATCCAGCCCTGATCAGTATTAAAGATCCCTTTGATTCTCAGCCAGTTTTCGGTTGTACAAAACAGATCCAGCAAAGCATAAAAATCAAATTGCCAGCGCTTAGGTAATTTCCAGCCCGCTACACTATAACCTTGTGCAGTTTCTACATAATGATAAGGTAACTTTTTAATTGGTTCTTCACTCAGCGAAGCTGTTTGTAAACGCTGTACTTTAAGCAAGGGCTGTAACTTGCGATCTATACCCTGATACAGCAAATCAATTTCTGCCAGATCAAGCTGCCCCTGTTCGGCCATTATCCAGTCTTGGCCATAGGCCGCATATTCCTTTTTGAGCTGTTCTAAAGCCTCACCATCAGCAAAACTCATCAGATCACCATGTGAAACCACTATAATTTGTGCAGCTTTAAGCTGATCCTGATAAAGGTTTTGGCTTACCCACTCCTGTTCGTGTAAACGTGAACCATCCAGCACTGTCACCAGAGCACGAACGGCAAGCGTCTGTTGCCAATGAGGCTCAGTAAGCTGTTCAAGTAACTGGGCCGGATGTCCAAGCCCGGTAGGTTCAATAAATAGCCGGTCTGGCTTGGTTTCAGATAACAGTCTTGAAAGAGCAATCTGCATAGGAAGCTGGCTGCTACAGCATAAACACCCTCCCAGCAGCTCCTTTATTGCGTACCCCTGCTGCTGAGGTAACAGTTGTTGGTCAACTCCGATCTGACCAAATTCGTTCATTAAAATAGCCCAGGTTTCATGCTTTGGTTTCTGCCTCAACAGATGTTGTAACAGTGTGGTTTTTCCTGCACCTAGAAAACCGGAAATAATGTGGGTTGGTATTGCGGCTGGTGTCTGAATCAACTTCACGAAAATTACTCTGCTTAATGAAAATAGTAGACAAGGGATCTCAATTTTATACTGGTGACCTATTCATGCCATAGGTTTAGTTTTTACTTGGACTTGCATTGAAATCTGAACATAAAAAAATTATTCAGGCTTAATCTTACTCTTATAAAGCTTGCGAAATCTTTTTAATTTAAGTTTTTACTTTTTAACTACTCTCCGCCATGTATCTATTCAAATAACCCTCTTTCAAATTTATTTTTCTTTACTATATACAGATGGAAAAATAATTTTCAAAAACACCGTACTGCTGTTTTAAAAATTCTGAACCATTCTATAGCTGTGTTTTGTTGACCAGATTTATGTGATTTTAAGAGTTTTAGGCTCATATTAAATATAAATGATGAACATA
>NZ_JFCC01000011.1:0-77496 GCF_000582925.1 Acinetobacter sp. 1294596
AAAACAATTATTTAAATAATATTGGATATCAAGAATTATTATCACTTCACTTAATATTTATTGTCTATACTAAGTGAAGCTATTTATTTACTATTTATATTTTAAATTTAACCCAATCATTCTATTCCTTTCGCCATACTCATTTTATTTATACTCGTATTAAATATTATAAAACTTATGGCTGGTAATAAATATCGGCATCTGTACCCTCACCACCCTGTTTACCATCTGCGCCAAATGAATATAGGTCATAGCTACGGCCTTCTGAACCGGGAATTACATACTGGATATCATTATCCCAGCTATCTTTAGGGTAGCCCCCTTTTACATAACCTCCCGGTAGCCAGTTCTTGGCTGTCGCTGGCTGGTTAACCAATGCATCCAGTCCCCCATCCTGCATTGAAGGAAATTGGCCATTATCGAGTTTGTATTGGTCCAATGCTCCTGCTACACCTTTTAAGGTAATGACTGTGGTATCAATCTTGGCTTTTTCACCTCGTCCCATTACATTCGGTACAATCAGCGCTGCCAGTACGCCTAAAATCACAATTACCACCATGACTTCAATCAGGGTAAAACCAGACTGACGGGTTCGATAACTCTTGTTCTGCATTAAAATTTTCTCACTTTACTTATAGTCTTTAAAAAAATTAAACCATATTGTTCATATTCACGATAGGTAACATCACTGCAATTACTATTACCAGCACAATACCGGCCATGAGTACCAGCATCAGTGGCTCCAGCAAAGCGAGCAACGTAGATATAAAAGTAGCCACTTCACGGTCCTGCATGGTAGATGCCCGCTCCAGCATGCGGTCCAGCTCACCGGATGCCTCGCCACTGCGAATCATCTGTACCATCATTGGCGGGAAATAACCGGCACGTTCAAGCTGGGTCGCAAGGTTACCGCCTTCTGTTACTTTTTCTGCAGCAAGATTGACAGAATCCCGGATTACCCAGTTATTACTGACCGCCGCACCAATTTTAAGCGCATCAACCAAAGGTACACCGGAGCGGGTTAAAATAGACAGGGTACTGGCAAAACGGGCAGCATTGATACCACGAGCCAATTTACCAAAGAGAGGCAACTTCAGTACAAAGCGGTCAAAGGTATAATGGCCGGCTGAAGTCTTTAAAAAACGTATCAGCAGCATAATACCCACTACACTGATCACCAGTAAAAATGGCCAAGCCTGACGGATAAAATCACTGGTCTTCATTAAAATAACCGTAATGGCTGGAAGTGCCTGCTTGCTCTGATCAAATGTTTTTACAATATCCGGCACTACATACGTCATTAATCCCATTACGATCGCAAATGACATCAGCATCAGGATAATCGGATAAACCATTGCCCCCTGAATTTTCTTCTGCATGGCAAAGCGGTTTTCTGTATAGTCGGCCAGCTGATCCAGAATCAGGTCCAGATGCCCTGAACGCTCACCTGCTGCGATGGTAGCAATATAAAGATCAGGAAAACGCCCAGACTGTTGTATAGCCTGAGCCAGTGAATGGCCTTCGAGCACCTTGGAACGTACCGACATCAGTAAATTCTGCACATGTACTTTTTCACTTTGTTTGCCTACAGCCCGAATAGCTTCTTCTAACGGGATTGCGGCAGCGACTAGCACTGAAAGCTGACGGGTCATGAGTGCCAGGTCATAGGCATTTAAGCCTTTTTTGCGCCATGATCTGGTCTGACCTTTTTCTTTATTTTCTACTGGTTCGACACTGACCGGAATCCATGTCTTATCACGCAGCTGCTGTCGTATCTGACGTGCGGAATCGCCTTCCAGTATGCCTTTTTGCTGCTTTCCCGAAGCATCCATTGCAGTAAATTGATATGCTGGCATTGTAGTTTTCTAGTTTTTCCCAAAATTTATCATCATTGCTGTTGCATCAGGCAATACAGATCATTCATATTCATGTTGTTGTCCGCTTGCTCACTGTAATATAACCGAGTCGATAGCATGACGCCATTTTATCTAAAACCTTTAACGAAATTTATATGCCTAGCTCGTCCCATAATAACTGCTGTATATACCGTGTCCGGGTAGCTGTACCTGTTCATCTCTATGATAGTTTTGACTATCTGCTTAGTGCCGAACAATACTTACAGGCAGAAGTCGGTGCGCGGGTAGCAGTATCTTTTGGACGGCAGAATCTGATTGGTATCATTGTAGAGAAAATTTCTCCCGATGTTATGCCTGATCCGCGTATCAAACTTAAGGCTATTACTGAGCTGCTCGACAAGGAAGCCATTATAGACAGCAAAGTTTTAAGTTTGTTGACATGGTCTGCACAGTATTATCAATTTCCTTTGGGTGAGGTAATGCAATGTGCTCTACCCGGCCTGTTGCGTCAGGGTAAACCGCTAAATCTGCTGGCTCGAGTCTGGAAGGTGGTACAACCTGATGCAGAACAGCTGCTCAAGCGTTCAATCAAGCAGCAAGATGCTTATAAGATTTTAAAATTACATGCAGCCGGTACAACAGAAGATATCCTGAATTTAAGTGGTGTTGAAACTGCTACCTTAAAAGCTCTTGAAAAAAAAGAAATCGTCCGCTGTGAATTAACAGCAATAAATACCACGCCTGAACCGGTGCAGCTGGCACAAATGCCGCTCACACCCAATGAAGATCAGCACAAAGCAATTCAGCGTATTTTAAAATCCTTGAAGAAATTCCAGGCCTTCTTACTTGATGGTTTGACTGGTAGCGGCAAAACAGAAGTTTATTTGCAGGTGATGTACGAGGTACTAAAACAGGGCAAGCAGATATTGGTTCTGGTTCCCGAAATCGGGTTGACACCTCAGACCATTTCCCGGTTTAAATCACGGTTTAATGTAGATATTGTACTATTACATTCTGGTTTGAGTGAATCCAAACGTTTGCAAGCATGGCAGCATGCCCAAACCGGCAAGGCTTCCATTATTCTCGGAACCCGTTCAGCAATTTATACGTCGTTGCCCCGGCTGGGACTGATTATTCTGGATGAGGAGCATGATCTGTCATTCAAGCAACAGGAAGGCTTTCGCTACCATGCCCGTGATGTAGCTCTCTACCGTGCCCATCTGGAAAACTGTCCGATTATTCTTGGCTCAGCCACACCCAGTCTGGATAGCTATCATCTGGTAGAACAAAATAAACTGACACGACTGGAACTTAACCAGCGGGCTGGCAATGCGGTCTTACCCAAAATGCAGTTAATAGATCTGAAAGTAGCCAGAAAACAGCATGGAATCAGTGAACAGCTCATCAAGCAGATTCAGCAGCGGCTGGACAAAAAAGAACAGGTGCTAGTTTTTTTAAACCGGCGTGGTTATGCGCCGGTGCTGGTCTGTAATCATTGTGGCTGGCAGGCCAACTGCCCCCATTGTGATGCGCATTTTACTCTGCATACACAGCCCTATAATCATCTGCACTGTCATCATTGTGGTTCCATTCATCGTGTACCGGAAAGCTGTCCCGAATGTCAGCAAACGACCTTAAAAACGCTCGGAATGGGCACTGCCAAGGTTGAAGAAACCCTGACCGAGCTCTTTCCAGATTTTGATGTAATTCGTGTGGACCGTGATAGTACCAGCCGGGTTGGCCAATGGGACCATATCTATCAGCGGATTCATCAAAGCCAGCCTGCTATTTTACTCGGTACCCAAATGTTAGCCAAGGGCCATCATTTTCCCTACGTGACCTTGGTGGCAATTCTGGATATTGATGCCGGACTGCTCAGCTTTGATTTTCGTGCGCCGGAACGTACAGCCCAGCTCATCATTCAGGTAGCTGGTCGCGCTGGCCGTGGAGACCGCAGAGGCGAAGTCTATCTGCAAACATTAAGGCCTGATCATCCACTGTTAACTACATTGATCGAGAAAGACTACCGTGCTTTTGCCAAACAAGCACTCATCGAGCGCCAGCAGGCACAGCTGCCGCCTTATCGTTATACGGTACTGGTACGAGCCGACTCCAGAAACCAGCAATACAGTCAGGAATTTTTAGCTGAAATTGCCCGTAAGCTACGTGAACTTACAGGTAGTCAGGTTGATATCTGGGGCCCTATCCCTGCCCCTATGGAGCGTAAGGCGGGTCGCTATCGGGCCCATCTGGTCCTGCTTTCGGCTGACCGGGCACAGCTGCATTTTTATTTACGGCAATGGTGGGCGATGGTAGTACAACAGTCACGACAGCATCAGTTAAAGCTGAGTATCGACGTTGACCCGCAGGAACTCAGCTAGACAGATACGAGCGGCCTCTACAGCTTGGCAGTATTTTCAGGTTTAATAGTACAAAGAACAAAACAAACGCCCGGGATAAACTTATGTCTTTGATGTTATATATGACGATTTTTCTTGGAGCATCCTTAATCCTGGTAGCCCTGAGCAGACGTTTAGGCTTGACCTCAGTGCTCGGCTATCTGGTGACAGGCTTAATTCTGGGTCAAAGCGGATTTAATCTGATTAAATTTTCCCTGATTCAGAATTTTATAGATTATGCATCGATTCTTCTTGTATTTTTAATAGGACTGGAACTCAGGCCGCAACGAATCTGGTTGATGCGATCACACCTGATTAAACTGGGTGGTATTCAAATTGTTATCACTGCAGGGCTCATCGTAATCTTGGGAATAACTGTATTGCAGTTACCGCTGCTGAACAGTTTTATTGTTGGTTTTGCTCTAGCCCTCTCTGCCATGATTCTGGCCCTGCAGTTACAGATACAATATGAACAGCTTAATACCACTACTGGTCAATACACACTTGCAGTTACTCTGGCACAGGCATTGGTCGCCATATTCCTAATTGCCTTATTACCCTTATTTACCCGTACTGAAAGTTCACAGCATGGGATTGCCTATTTTGCTGCAACTCTTGCAACTATTAGTGGCGTTTTTCTTTTTGGCCGTTATCTGATCCAGCCATTTTTAAATTATCTGGCCAAACAAAACAGTATCGAACTGATGGCCGCTACAGCCCTGTTTACCGTACTGGCCATTTTTCTTACCGTAGATGCTTTAGGGCTGCATGTGCTGATTGGTGCATTACTGGCAGGGATGTTACTGGCAGATACTCCTTTTCGACATGCGTTTGAAACCATGATCAAACCTTTTCGTAGCCTGATGTCCGGTTTTTTCTTTCTAAGTCTTGGTTTATATGCTTCATTCGCTGTGATTACACAGTCCCCAGTCTTTATTGTCTCTCTGGTTGCGGCCCTACTGATCATTAAGTCAATTGTATTAGCTGTACTTGGACATTACTCGCGCCTGAACTGGAGTAATGCAAGTTTGTTGGGTTTAGGACTTTGTCAGAGCGGAGAGCTAACTTTTCTAGTGCTGTATGCGGCATTAAAAGAACAGTTAATTGGACAGGTTATAATGAACCAGCTAACCGCAGTTATTGTATTGTCAATGTTGCTCAGCCCATTTATCTATTTACTGGCCCAGCACATTATAAAACAGCGACCCGAACGAACCAGACAAGATGATGTTAATACTGAAGCCTCTCCAGCACTGATCATTGCCGGTTTTGGCCGTTTTGGTCAAATTATTGCCCGAGTTGCCCATCAGCAGCTGCTGCCCTTTACCATCATTGATAATAATCAGCCTGGAGCAGAGTTTATTGAAGCGTATGGCGGACGGTTTATTGAGGCAGATATTACTGATTCTCAAACCCTGCAACAGGCCGGTATTGAACAGGCCAAGATACTCGTTATCGCCATTGATGATGTCGAGGACTGTATGAATGCAGTACGCTATATACGGCTGAACTATCCTGAACTAAAACTATTGGTACGGGCTCGCGACCGCTATCACGTACATTTGCTACGTGATATGGGAATAGAACATTTCTGGCGGGAAACCCAGCTTTCTGCATTAGATATGGCAGAATATATGTTACATGCTCATGGTTTATCCTTAGAAGAAGCCCATGAGCAAGTAGATGCATTTCGCCAGCACGACTTAATACTGCTTAAACAGCAACAACGTCTTAATCGTGATGATCATAAAATTTATGAAACCCATGGCAATGCTTTAGCAGAGCTCAAACATTTGTTTGCCTATAATGAGCAGGTACAGGCAAGATATGAAGAATCTGATTTAAACCCGAATGTGGAATATTATCGTAGTGATGTTACACAGGGTGGTCAAAATTAACTTGTATTTTAAAATAAAGACACCATAAAGACAGGGTTTGGAGAAATTTATGTCTGATTTACGTCAACGCTTCTATCTTGAGAATAGCCCTGTTCGTGGTGAAGTTGTTCATCTTGAAGAAGCCTTACAAACTATTCTGGCACAGCGTCCCTATGCCCCCGCCGTACAGCTGTTGATTGGCGAAATGCTAAGTGCGACTGCACTGCTGGCCAGTACCCTGAAAATTAAGGGCCGTATCAGTTTACAAATTCAGGCTGCCGGTACTTTTAAATGGGCTATGGCTGAGTGTACCCATTTAGGTCAGGTCCGTGCCTTGGCTGAGTATGAAGAAGATCCACGTTTTGGCGAGGCCACAGATAGTAGTGTCGTACTCGGCTCTCTGGTCAATCCAGTGCTATTTATCAATATCGAACCCGAATTTGGCGAACGCTATCAAGGGATTGTACCGCTTGACCGTTCAACTTTGGCAGAATGTCTCATGCAGTATTATGACCTGTCTGCACAGATTCCGACCCGGTTAGTGTTGGCCAGTAATGAACAGCGTTCCGGTGGCTTACTGATTCAGCTTTTACCACGTAACAGTGAAGAAGAACAGCAAATCGTGGATGAAGACTTATGGCCACGGCTAACCATGCTGACTGAAACATTAAAATCGGAAGAACTGACCGAACTTGGCGCCGAGGAAATACTTTATCGTCTTTATAACGAGGAGGATGTCCGCTTGCCTGAGGTTGAACATTTACGTTTTGGCTGTACCTGTTCAAAAGAGCGTTGTGCTGCTGCTCTGCAACAGATTGGCGTAAGTGCTGTGCGTGAAACACTTGAATTCCAGAATCCAATCGTAATGGACTGCCAGTTCTGCCAGGCACAGTATACTTTCACTGCTGAAGAAGCCTTGGGCCTGTTTGGCGAACATCTCAGTTAAAAATTACTAAGAATCAGAATTTTAAAGCCCTAATTCTTTAGGGCTTTTTTATTATTTTCCTTATTCGCTTACCTGTTTCTCACGCTTTAACATTGAAGTTCTTATATCTTTATCTAAAAATAAGTTTTTGATTAATAAATAAAAAATTTAACTTCCTCTATACCAAACCTGGCTCAGATTTTATGACAGTCTTACTACTTTCTCCTTATCGCAATATCCTATTGATTTTTTGGTTGAAATTTTAAAGATGAGCCGTTATAAATTAGGCGTTTTACTCTAAAACAAGACTGAAAAAATTATTATTTTATATTTGGGGTTTATTTCATGAAGAAACTATTGTCCTGCATGGCTGCGGGGATCTTTTTTACAACGATTAGCACTTTAAGTTTTGCAAGCGTTGATCCTTTGGTCGGTAAATGGAAAACGGTAGATGACCGGACGGGCTATTCCCGCGCTGATGTAATGGTCAAGAAAAACGCAGATGGTACTTATACCGGCACAATCGTAGAAACCCGTGCAGTACCTGGCCGCCCAAAAATGGAAATATGTGAAAACTGTCCAGGTGATTTAAAAGGTAAGCCTTTTATTGGCCTTCCCTTTATTTATAACTTTAAACAGAATCCAAATAATCCATATGAATACATTGATGGTCGTGTACTTGATCCGATCGGAGGAAAAATTTATAAGGGTAAGGCTAAGGTCAATGCAAATGGCAAACACCTCACGCTAAGAGGCTATGTAGGTGTATCCGTCGTAGGCCGTAGTGTGACCTGGGTTAAATACTAGAATATTTAATTGAAACTTAAATCAAAAAGCTCCAGTTCTCGGGGCTTTTTTTGTCACGCTTTGAAACAATATAACTAATGCTTTACTCTGGCTTTTTTTTATACAACTCCAATAATGAATTAAAACAGATAAATGAATAGACGTAGAGCTGATCTATGGAAAAAAATTATTATGAACAATTGGGTATCTCACGAGATGCCAGTCCTGAAGAAATCAAGAAAAGTTATCGAAAACTGGCCCGTAAATATCATCCTGATGTCAGTAAAGAAGCAGATGCGGAAGCACAGATGCAGGCCATTAATGTTGCCTATGATACGTTAAGTGATCCGGAAAAAAAGGCTGAATATGACCAGATGCTGGATCATCCACAAGGCTTCTCTGGCTTTAATCAGAATGCAGGTCAGGGTGGCTTTGATGGCAGCCGTTTCTATCGGCAAGGTTTTTCTCAAGGAGATGCTTCAGATTTTAATGGTTTTGAAGACCTGTTTGGTCGTTTCGGTACAGGATTTGGTGGAGGCCACTATCAATACCAGCGCGAGCCTCGTAGTTATCGTGGTGAAGACCAGCATGCCAAGATCGAGATTGATGTAGAAGTCGGTTATCAGGGAGCGACCCAAAATATCACTTTGCAGATTCCAACTGTAAATGCATATGGGGAACCAGAGGTACAGCGCAAAACATTACAGGTTAAAATACCTAAAGGTATGAAAGAAGGCCAGCAAATCCGCCTAAGCGGTCAAGGTCAGCTCGGTATTAATGGCGGCGAGAATGGCGATTTATATATTGAAATACAATACCGGGATACTGACCGAATCAGGGTAGATGGTACGGATGTTTATTATACCGTCAATGTTACGCCTTGGGAGGCTGCACTAGGCAAAGCGATTACCGTAAATACACCAGCCGGTTCTCTGAATGTAAACCTGCCTAAAAATGCCCAGTCTGGCCAACAACTTCGCCTGAAGGATAAGGGAATTCCAAATAAAACACCGGGCCATCTTTATCTTATTCTGAACATTGTAGTGCCACCGGCAACCACTGCACAGCAACAGCAGGCTTATGAATCTCTGGCTGAAGCATTCGTATCTTATCAGCCTCGCGCTTATTAAGGAGCATGAAAAATGGCGATTATTCATTACCGTGAAGTTGTATATCAGGGCCAACATGACTCTGAAATTATTGACGAACAATCTATGCTAGATCTTGAACATTTTGCTCAAGTGTGTGGACAGAGTCAGGAATGGGTATTGGAATTGCTCGAATACGATATCTTACCAGTACGCTCTCAGCAATCTTCATATCAGTTTCTGGGCGAAGATGTAGCTCGTGCCCGTAAGGCTTACCGTTTACAGCGTGATTTCAATGCCAGTTTATCTGCAGTTGCAGTAATGCTGGATCTGATTGATGAAGTTCAGCATTTACGCAAACAGATTGGCATATTTAAACCCAAATAGCTGTATAACTTGGGCCAGATAAACTATAAAATTTAACTCTGGAGTAGAGAAAAATTAATCGACCGATTTACGTAATTTAAATCTGGCACGTTTTCTCTGCTGCTGTGCTGAATGATACCTTTCTTCATCGAGTAACCAGGACAGGTTTACATTACGCTGATGATGCTGCTGAGCCAGCAGATCCAGAATACTGCGCTCTCCCCGCCCTAGCAAATGTCGCCGGTAAAATAGATAAATGAGCAAGACTGTGCAAAATAGCATGGCTACCAGCATGAGCCAGAACCCGTTCTCTACACTAAGTCCCGGCATATATTCAAAGTTCATTCCATAAATACCGGTTAATAAGGTCAAGGGCGCAAAAACAGTTGTAATAATCGCCAGAATCCGCATATTTTCATTGGTCTGGTTGGAAATAGCAGAGAAATGTAGATTAATGGCACTTTGTATGGAGTTTCGAAGCCGGGTGGTATGCTTTTGTACCCGTTCAATATGGCCAGTTAGATCATCCAGTCGAATCAACAGGATATCCTGAGGATCAACCAGATCTTCTCCCATTAGATGATGATAGTTCTGAACAATTTCATCACGGATTTCCTGCATAGCCTCAATCTGTTCTTCACAGAGATTTTCAATTTGCTGAAATAGAGTCATTTCCTGAAATAATTGATGCCACTGTTTGAAACGTTTTCTGCCCTGCAGCAACTCACGCTGCCAGTATTCAACCCGCCGTGTTAATGGCATTCGGATATCGAGATAGTTATCGATAATGCTACATAAAAGACGTAATGCCAGGTCAAAAGGAGAGGTAGCGAGTTTTTGTGGTTTTCCAGGATCATCAATATTGCAACTGAGGCTGGCCTGAAGCCGGTGGATAAAGACTTCCAGTATAGTATTGCCTTTTTCCCGCACTGTAATTAATAGATCAGGGTTAAAAATAAAACTGACTGGCGTGGTAGCCAGACCAAAAGCACTTTCCTGCGGTTCCAGTCCAAGATCAATATTTTTGATCTGGTCATCTGGCGTAACCAGTTTTCTAAGGATCAGTAAATTGTATTCTTCAGTACTATCGAAAGTACATGGATGCTCTACGTTTAAAATATCTTTGACATGATATTCAGACAGGGACAGCTGTGAAAGCTCATGAATTTTATTCTGCCAGTCTTTAACATGATTAATTACATCGTCACGGGTCGAATCAATCCAGATAAACTCAAGCTCGTGGCCTTCTTCGGGTTGATGACTCACAAAAATGCACTGTTCGCTCAGATGTCGATAGAAATAATAAACCTGCATACCTGATAATTATTATAAAAACTTACATATGCATCATGACATAAAAAAAGCCTGCATCAAGCAGGCTTTTCTTTTCATTTCAAATTGATAACAAACTTAGTTAGAAGTTTGCTCAATATCTTTCATCGTCAGTTTAATACGGCCACGGTTATCTACATCAGCAACCTGAACTTTCACTTCCTGACCTTCTTTAAGAACATCAGTCACGTTAGCAATACGCTCATTTGAAATTTGTGAAATATGTAACAGCCCATCAGTACCTGGCATGATATTTACAAATGCACCAAATTCAACAATACGGATAACTTTACCGTCGTAGATCTTGCCTGGCTCAACCTCAGCAGTTAAGGCCTGAATCTTGGCAATTGCAGCGTTCGCAGCAGCTTTCGTTTCACCGAAAACACGAACGGTACCATTATCTTCAATATCAATTGCAGCTTTAGTTTCTTCAGTAATCTGACGAATTGTCGCGCCACCCTTACCAATAACATCACGAATCTTGTCTGGATTAATTGTAATCACAGCAAATGTTGGGGCATGCATACTAATTTCAGGACGAGCACGAGAAATGACTTTATTCATTTCATTCAAAATATGCATACGACCAGTAAATGCCTGATTTAGGGCAACTTCCATGATCTCTTCAGTAATACCTTCGATTTTAATATCCATCTGAAGGGCAGTAATACCATTAGCAGAACCGGCTACTTTAAAGTCCATGTCACCCAGATGATCTTCATCACCCAAGATGTCAGAAAGTACGGCGAAACGCTCTCCTTCTTTAACCAGACCCATTGCAATACCTGCAACTGGAGCTTTTAATGGTACGCCTGCATCCATCAGTGCAAGTGAAGCACCACAGACAGAAGCCATAGAAGATGAACCGTTTGACTCGGTAATATCAGATACTACACGTAGAACATACGGGAAGCGGTCAACCGGTGGAAGTACAGCCTGTACACCACGACGCGCCAGACGTCCGTGACCAATTTCACGACGTTTAGGACCAGATTCACGGCCAGTCTCACCTACTGAATACGCCGGGAAATTATAGTGCAGCATGAAGTTGTCAGTTTTGGTCCCTGACAGTGTATCAACCATCAACGCATCACGGGTATTACCCAGTGTTGCAGTAACCAGAGCCTGAGTTTCACCACGGGTAAACAATGCTGAACCGTGAGCACGTTCCAGTACGCCAACCTGTACATCAAGTGCACGTACAGTCTTAGTGTCACGACCATCGATACGTGGTTTACCTGACAGGATATTGTCACGTACGGTACGATATTTCAGCTCTTCGAACAGTTCGTTTACTTCGTCAGCAATACCAGTCTCGTCATTTTCAGGAACAAACTGTGCAATAGCTTCAGCATGTAAGGCATCAAGAGCTGCATAACGCTCCTGTTTTACAGCAATTGTATATGCTTCAGAGATTTTAGCTTCAAAAGCAGTTTTTAGCTGTTCAAGCAGTGCATCATTTTTAGTAGGTGCAACCCAAGTTGACTCAGTTGCGCCTGCTGCTGCTGCAAATTCTTTAATTGCCTGAATAGCAATCTGCATTTCATCATGACCGAACAGTACTGCGCCCAGCATCTGGTCTTCTGAAAGCTCCTTGGCTTCAGACTCCACCATCAGTACCGCAGTTTCAGTACCAGCAACCACAAGGTCAAGATCACTTTCTTTTAACTGTTCATGGTTCGGGTTAAGAATATATTCGCCGTTAATTAAACCAACACGTGCGCCAGCGATTGGGCCACGAAATGGCGTACCGGCGATTGACAACGCAGCTGAAGTACCCAACATGGCAGCGATATCGGCATCCATGGTCTTGTCAGAAGAAACAACGGTCGCAGTTACCTGAATTTCGTTGTAGTAACCTTCTGGAAACAATGGACGAATTGGACGGTCGATCAGACGTGAGATCAGAGTTTCAGCTTCAGATGCACGGCCTTCGCGTTTACCGTAGCCGCCCGGGATACGACCAGCAGCATATTGTTTTTCTTGGTAGTTTACAGTCAGTGGAAAAAAGTCCTGACCAGCTTTGGCAGTCGGTTGAGCAACTACAGCAACCAGTACAGAAACACCACCCATAGTGATCAGCACGGAATTCGCCTGACGTGCTACACGGCCAGTTTCCAGTACAACCTGATGCTGACCAAATTGAAATTCTTTACGGACAATGTTAAACATCGACATATATTTTAATATCCTGATTTTATTCTAGTGGAGGCCCCTAAGGTTTGACATTCATATCATTCCCGACAGCAATGATAAATGACAAAGCTTAGAAGCCGCACCTCACTAGTTTTAAACACAAAAGAAGGGACGAACTATTCGCCCCTTCTCACTTTAACCTGCAAAAGCAGATACACTTTCATTCTCAGCAAACGAAAAATCGATCATTCGACTTACCGAAAACAAAATAGGAATTGCCAGATTAACGGCGCAGACCTAGAGCAGCAATCAAATCGCTATAACGTGTAGTGTCTTTACCTTTAAGGTAATCAAGCAGCTTACGACGCTGGTTAACCATACGGATCAGACCACGACGGCTGTGATGGTCATGTTTATGAGCTTTGAAGTGAGTCTGTAAATCATTGATTTGAGCAGTCAGCAAAGCTACTTGAACTTCCGGTGAACCTGTGTCGTTTTCAGCACGAGCAAATTTAGCAACAATCTCTGCGCGATCTTGATTTGTTAAAGCCATTCGATTTCTCCGAGATGCTTTGAAAAGAGTTTTGATACCTACCAGTTTGACCGAGCCAAACTGACTGCCGTGCATCACTACAGCAAGCGTCATATTTTAAGCGAAAAACGCTCTAATTGCAAAAATTGCAGGCTGTTTTTCTGATTTAACCCTTTACCCTGACCGATTTATGATTTTTCTCCGCCTTAAATTTTTTATGAATATCTCTTATGTTTTATAAAATTGAAACTCACAGAATCCCTTAATTATTTTAGTACTTTATTAAACTTTTTAAAGATAATATATTTTGCCAATTCTAAAAATAATTATTTAAAAAAAAGCCCAAGCTAGGCTTGGGCTTTTTTTGCGCTGTAGTTTCTTCTTTTCTCGTTATTATTCTTTAATTTATAGTTGTTCTTAACTTCTTTAAGCCAATCTTATTATGAATGAATTAATAATGTCCTGTATATAATTGTATATTTCCTTATGTGTAATATTTTGTCAGATCTAATTATGTATAAAAGTCGTATTTTACGTATCAATATGTAAGCTAAAACCTACAAATGAGTAAATTCTATCTATTGGTGTATTTATGGTTGAGTCCCTTTGACATTTTAACAAGCAATAAAAAAGCCTTGTAGTCTCTCCCAAAACTACAAGGCTTAGCGGCTGTAAGTTTCCTCTTTTTCACTTACTTCATGCAAGTTCGCTGTCATTCGACTGATTATAGTTATAATGCGATTATTGCTTAGCTTTCCGTGCTAGGCTTTTTATGTGAAGCCATCATCTCAGAAACTCTGCATTAGCTCTAGGCGCTAATTTCTCGAATTGATGTAAGCAAAAACTTACAACAAGGCTTATTATTAACTTTTATTTCACAAACTTAGTTTTCTATTAATTTTACTAACCAATCCACTTTTACGGGTGGTTTTTACTGTTAAAGACTGGACAAATGCTTCCGTGTCTACCAGTAAGCTCACTACTTTCTTAGCTCGAGTAATGGCTGTATAAATCAGTTCCTGACTTAACAAGTTTTTCGCTGTCTGGTCTAATACAACTGCGGTATGAGTAAATTCTGAGCCTTGTGACTTATGAATAGTCAGCGCAAATGCTGTTTCAATATTTTTAGGTAGCCGTGTAGCAGCCACCCATTTGTTCAGACTGGGAAAATAAACTTCAAACTGGTCAGGATGCTCCCGATGTCGAACACAGATACCGATATCACCATTTGAAAGCCCCAGCTGATAGTCGTTATAGGTCATCATAACTGGACGGCCAATATACCAGTCACCTACTGCAATTGTTTTCAAAGCCTGATTCAGCCATTGTTTAGCATACTGATTAAGTTTCTCAAGCCCTAATGCCCCGTGTCGGGTAGCTGCAAGCAGTCGGTAATGGTCAAATGCCTGAACCAGAGGTTTGACTGTATCCTCAGAAGTTTCTTCTGCCTGTAAATAATTTTTAAGTGCTTTAAGATAAGGTAAATAACCCTGCATCAGTTTTTCATAGAATTCTGTCCAATTCAGGCTTTGAGCTGAAGCAGGCAAGAATTCAAGTTGTACCTGATCCTGCATATCATGACTTAATGTAATAGCTGAAAGTTGGTCAGCCGGTACAATCTGTTGCTGGAAATAATCCAGAATCTCTGTATGAGGTTTTCCAGCTTGAAACTGCTGGATAAACTTGGCCATTTTTCCAATAAGTGCATCTTCTGTAAAACGACGGCTATTTACCAGATGGACCCGGTGTTCCGCCAAGGCAGGAATCTGTTGCAGGTCAGCAAGAACCGAGCCTACTTCAACTGAGGCTAACTGCTGAGCATCTCCAAGTAAAATAAGCCGGCAGTGATCTGGTATAGCTTCAAATAGTAAGGTCGCGAGCTCCAGGTCAAGCATGGAAGCTTCATCAATAACGATAACATCATAAGGTAACGGCTGCCGGCTATGAAAACGCGGTTGCTGGTTTTGACCCAGCCCAAGCAGCCGGTGAATGGTTTGAGTAGTCTGCATTTGCAGGCTCTGTGTGATCAAACCAGATTCCAGTAATTTGGGATCTTGAAAAGAATAACGTAGTGCTTCCTGCATACGCTGGGCAGCCTTTCCCGTAGGCGCTGCCATAGCAATACGGATATCGGGAATAGCCTGGTTAAGAACCGCGATAATACGTGCCAGTGTATAGGTTTTGCCTGTTCCCGGTCCGCCAGTAATCATACTCAGTATTTTTCCGGCAACCATTGTCAGAGCAGATTTCTGATATTTATCTTGTAACAGCCCAGAATAGGCAGTCAGGTCAACCGGAGGAATCTGCTGCTGCCACAGGCGTTCAATCTGCTTTGCCAGTCGGGTTTCCAAGTTCCAGTAGCGGTACAAGTATAATGAGCTACCATCAAATATAAATGGCGCAACCGGCAAGTGCTCCTGCTGCTCAAATCCTACCAGATTATTTAAAACCTTGACCTGATCCTCGGTGGCTTCAATACAGCTATTGCCCTGCTGAAGAGCCTCGAGAACCTGGACAATTATATTAGTAGCATTTTCATGTTTTTCACCCGCATGAAAAGGGGCCTGTGTAATAAAACTGCTCCATGTACTGATCCATTGCTGTTGGGAGTTTTCATGAAGCTGTTTATTTTCCACACAGTTATCCTCATAGTTATCTACAGAGTTATAAACAAATTTATCCACAAGTTAAATTTTTGTTTATAAAATATTTCAAATAACTTATTAAGCAATTTTACTTATTTTATCTTCAATAAAATAACCTAATAAAGCATCAAGTCGCAGGATAAATTCTGTACTGGGTTTCCAGTGATACACGCCATGATCCGGTTGACCGTTCATGCCACGCAGATAGAGATAGCTTGCTCCGCCCAGATCCCGACTGATCTCGTAATTTTGCATCTGTATACTCAGATAACGATGCAGTGCAACCAGATAAAGACCAGCCTGTAACCAATAACTTGAATGTGACATACTGGCTCGGATTGAGGCATGATTATAGTCTGACTGATCACTACCCAGAAAATTACTCTTATAATCGGCAATATGATACTGATGACCATCAAAATAAACCAGATCGATGGAACCATTCAGATAACGCGCGGATTCGGCAGGATTTAGTTCAGGCATATCAATCCCGTATTCAGCAAACAGCTGGTGAATTCGCTGAATTGCCAGTACATGATCTGAAAGTGCCAGACAAAACGGAAATTCAGCCAAATGCTGTTCCGGTTGTAACTGCTTTAACTTAAAACCTGCGTGTAATGGGGTGGCAAGTACCTGTTGGAGCCACTCTGCCAGCCAGTTTAACAGTAGCTGTTCATCTTCTGCCTGTTCGGGAAAATCCCGCTGATATTTGTCCCGTAATTCATTCCACAGTCCACTATAATCATTTTTAAAACGGCGGCGGGTTTCCAGTATCCAGTCTGCCGGCTCCTGAAAATCAATATGCTCAAAAATCTCATGCAGGAAATTACCAGCAACAGTACCCATTGGAAAGTTCTGTTTGATCCAGCTTAAGGGCTGGGTTGCCGGTAAGTACACTTTATCTACTACATGCAACTCGTCTTCGGCACTTTCTGGTCGCTTTACTTCATTTGCAAGCGGATCAAAGATTTTTCTAGTTTTGAGATGCTGCGCCAGATAGCTAAAGCTGGTTTTGGCCCGAGGATAAAAACGCTGCTGGGGCAGATTCAAGGCTTGGACACTGATTTGCTTTGAGACCGAACTGGCAGAAACTTTTGCCGGTAGCTGCTCTAGAAGCGGCTCATCCATGCAGTGACGATGTACAAAAGGCTCTGTCCGATTACGCCAGAAAGCCAGGCTGTCCTTGGCTTTACCTTCAGTATCTTGCAGCATGGCATAAACACGGTGACTGGCGCGGGTTAAGGCCACATACCAGAGACGGCGGTTTTCTGCTGCTGCACGTTCCTGATGCTGGTTTACTGCATTTTCATCTAGCAGGTTTTTGTCTGCTACCGCAATAACCCGCTGCTTTTCAAGCTGACCTGTTACAGGGTTTAACTGCTCAACCGTAGAGAAATTCAGGGTTTTATTCATTTCCTTAAATGCTTTGTCAGCACCCAGCAAAAATACCACCTTAAATTCCAGTCCCTTTGACTGGTGAATGGTCATCAGTTGTACACCTGCTTCATTAGACAGGCGTCGTTCCAGTTCCCATTCTCGCTCGCTTGGTGACTGTAACTGTTTAAAATACCAATAATACAGATTCTTGGCACCCGGATAAATTTCGCTATGCTGGCTCAGTACTTCGGTTAAATGCCGCAGATTTACTACAGCCCTTTCGTTATCTTTACTGGCAATGGCTACCAGTTTCTGCCAGACCTGAAAATGTTGCAGACAGTACTGCCAGGCACTCAGGAAACCACGTTCCAGCCATAATTCACGGATATCATCAAACTTGTGTATAAAACTGCTCAAACCATCAGTGCGCTGCTCCAGCTCGACCAGACTTTGCAAATTAAAATCGAGTAACCGGCTCAGTAAAGCCCGTTTAACCTTACCCTCATCATACGGATGCATGATAGCCGTCAGCAGTGCTCCAACATCGCGGGCCACTTGGCAGTCAAATACGCTACGCTTAGAAGGCCGGTTAACCCGAATACCTAAAGACTCTAAAGCATACTGGGCTTTGTCTAGCCCATCATGATTCTTGGACAGGATAGCAATATCATTTTCATTTAAAGGACGCTGACCGCCTGACTCGTCAAATAACAACTCTCTGGCTATACCATGATTTAATAATTGACGAATCTTCCAGGCAACCTGTTCAGCCTCTTTGTTTTTATCACTAAGCTGGACCCAGCGCAGTGGACAGTAGTTTTTACGCTGCTGGTCGGTCAAAGGCGGATGCTGACGTGCTCCTGCCTGAATCGGGGTATAAATAACCTCTTCACCAAAGTTGACTTCACGTTGAAATAGCGCATCGACCACTTCTACCAGTTCAGGAACTGAACGGTGGTTTTGTCTTAAGGTATAGAGCTTACCCTGTTTGATTAAAACATCCTGCCGGGCCTTGATATAAGTCAGCATGTCTCCGCCCCGGAAACCATAAATTGCCTGTTTTGGATCACCGACCATAATCATACAGCTGTGCTGATGTCGCTGTGGATGCCGCCAGATACTGGCCAGCATATTATCCTGATCCTGATTGGTATCCTGAAATTCGTCGACCACAATCAGGGGATAACGGGCTTGGACATATACTGCAAAACGCTGGCCTTGTTCACCCTGCAAAGCCTCAGCCAAAGTCCGGATTTGCTGTGAAAATGTGGTTTCCCCACGCTGCTGCAGTAATTGTGGAAGGCGCTTACGCACTTCCTGACTAATATAAAACTGTAAATAGGTATCTAACCGGGAAAGATCAGTTTTTAAATTGGCTACACATTCGCAAAACCGGCGCAGACCCTGGATAATCTGATGATTTTCAAAGTATTCCAGCACCTCGGCAGCACATTTATTTAGAACCTTTTTTGTGACCAGATCTGTAATACACTTAAAGATATCGGTCCAGTGCGCTGCAAATAATGCATAAGAACGCTGGGTATGTAAAGCCTTAATAAAATCTGGCAGATTCTGACACAGCGTTGTTTCCATTAACTGCTCAGTCCGCCATTTTTTTCCGACTATACTATTGTGCTGTCCATCTGCCCGATAATAATCGGCCAGCCCTTCTACTAAAGATAGATCCAGTTTTAATAAGAGATCCAGCTCCGCTTCAAACTGTTCCAAATCCATGACTGGCACAGCAACAGGCATAAACTGGGCTGAAGAGAAATTCAGGCTGTTTTCTACAATCGCCAAATAACCGTCAGTATTTTTGAGTTGTTTGCTTAACAGCAAATAGTCAATCAAGGGCTGCGGCTGAGCTTGAATCCACTCTCTTAAAATGTCATGGACGATTTGCTGACTATAGGCCTTAGCATCTTCAGTTAACTGTGCCCGTTCAATTTTGCCACTTTCAAAGGCAAACTCACGCAGCAATTTCTGGCTAAAACTGTCCAGCGTACTGACAAACAGTTCATCCAGCTGGTCTATGACCAGTTTAAGTCGTTCGCAGACATAACCAACCTGTGTCGAAAATTGTTTACAGAGCACCTGATACAGGGGATCTTTTTCCTGTTCCGCCTTATGCAACATTTCAATTTCTGTCAAATCCTGACAATCATTAAAATATTGATAGGCTTCTACCAAACGGCTACGAATCCGGCTTTTTAGTTCAGCTGCCGCTGCTCGGGTAAAAGTGGTGGCAATAATCTGGTTGGGAAGATATTTCTCAATGAGAATACGCACTATCAGGCTAGACAGGGTATAAGTTTTTCCTGTGCCAGCCGAGGCCTCAATCAGATGCAGGCCAGAGAAATACATATCAGCAATCGGATATTCCGAAATAGCCTGTGGCTCATTCATGTTGTTTCAACCCGCTGATATTCAAAAATAGGTGCATATAACTCATAAGAGAAAGTTTTACAGCAATGCTCCAGTAAGGCAGTGGCGTCCTGTTCCTGCAAGATAAACTGCCAGTCACGGTGGAGCCGTACCGCCTCATTTTCTGTTGCGGAAAATGAACTGTACTGATGGGTTTCATTCCAGTCTTTTAACAGCGCATCAAAATTATTAATGACTTTCTGGCCAGCTTCATTTTCAGTCCATTCATGCTTTTTACCCTTTTCAGCCACACTTAATATCAGGGCAGCCGGTAGAACCAGCGGCTGGCTTTGGCCATATTGCCAAGCCTTAAACCAAGGATCAAGCAGCTTTCGTGCTTCCACTGAACAGACACCCGCACAGATTACAGTCTGGTCACTGAAGACAACCACACGCTGTAATTTCCGGCTTGTCTCTTCTGACTGGTTCAGATAAGCCAACCATAAAAGATATTCAAGCCAGACTTTGGCGCGGCGCTTAGCCCGTGCACTAGATGGCTCCATACTGACCCAGTCAGTCATACCTGCTTGAGGAATATTAATCTGCATATGCAGTTCAGCACTGACCTTCCACATCTGCTGGGTGACAGGAGTAACTTCGGGTGCATAACGTTGCAGACGGGCCTTTAAAGTTTCCTGTTCAGCCAGACTGATCTGCCAGGTACTATGTGCCACTTTTCCAACCGGCAGCTGGTGCATCAGTATTTGTGGCTCTTTCACACTATTCTGTTGATAGAGAAAATCTCGAATAGCATAGCGGCCTAATCCATCCAGTATTAAGGGTTCATGCTGGGCTGTACTTTCGCTCGAACTCAGATTTTCAACACCTAAGGTCTTTAAATACAGTCGCGCTGGAAAGATGACATCTTGTATCCATTGCTGGCTATGGAGAACCTGAATATTTTCAGTATTTAGCGGGTATGGTATGTTTGCCCACGGCTGGCGTTGTCCACGCGCCTGTAGTAAGTGCTGTGCCACATTAAACCATTGATCCTGATAGCGGATCAGCTTTTCAGTGGCAAAACCAGCCGGGTCAAAAGGTTGCAGGTGATGAACGTGATAAAGCTGCTCAAGCTGTCGGGGTACTTCAATCCCATTTAGGGAAATTTTTTGGTCTATCACCTCATCGGGCTGTTCAGAAGCAACAATCAATGCCAGATGCTGTACAAATTCCTGTAGGGTACTCGATGGTTCACGTACTTCCCCGTCATTAACATCAAAGCCATTATAAAACAGCCATAAATTTTCCTGAGCTAACAGTAATGCATCTAGAAATGCACCCTGATCATCTTCCAGTCGTGAGCGGTCACCCAGCTGTGGACGCAGTATATCCATCAGGTCAAAAGGTAACCGCTGGCTGCGACTTGGAAACGTGCCACTGTCCAGGTTTAGCATGACAACCAAGCGGTACGGTAAGGGCCGGATTTGCCCGATCTGGCTAAAGGTAATCTGGCCGGTAGGTTCCGCCTGCTCAATCTGCGCATCGAGCGCTGTATTAATTTCTTCAATGAGGTATGCCAAGGGTAAACAGATACCGCGTAAATTTTGCTCTTCTTGCTCACTATAAAAGTTGGCCAGTGTCAGCATTCTAATCTGTTTATGAATAATTTCGCGTACCGGTTTTAGTGCAGTAACGCCCCGTTGTTCAAATTCTGCAATATCTTCATTTAAACGCTGTAACCAGCTCTCAACTACTACTCGTTCTCCCAACTCATGGCACAGTAGCCAGTCCCGGCGCTGGTCAAAGTCTTGATAAATTTCGATCAGCTTGGCAACTAGCTCAAAGTCACTCGGTTGTACCTGGGCAAAGCTTAGGGTTTCATTAAAAATCGTATGGTCAGGAATAGCAATGCCCAGTGCCAGCCGGTCTAGTGCAAATCTGAATGTAAAACGGAAGTCCTCATCATGCCGGCTCAGGCTATATTGTAAATGCCGGGCATCCAGTCCGCGTTTAAAGCCGGCTGCAGCCAGCAGGACCAGCATACGTTCACTGCGATTGACATCCAGTCCGTAACGCTGTTGGGTTGCTGTCAGATTTAACCAGTCTGAAAATTCTTGCAAGGTGAAGCGGCCACGCACCAGCTGAATTCGTTCCAGAACTGCGCGCCAAGCATTACTGGCATCAAGTTGTGCCACACCGGCAATTTTAATAGGCAGATGACCCTGCCGCTCTCTGGTGGCTGCCTGAAAAATATTAGAATCAGTGCTAGATGTACTGTATTTAGGGGCAACAGCAAAAACACTGCGAATTAAAGGTTCAAGTTCTTTTAGATTAGGTACCAGCACTAAAACATCGCTAGGCCTACGCTGCTGGTCTTTTGAGCTTTGCGAGAGCCAGTAAGTCAGCTGGTCTTTTAAGACTTCAAGCTGACGCAACGAAGAATGACAGACATGAATCTGGATAGAATCATCTGTTGCATTTAGTGGATATCGATGTTTCTGCGGTTCTGCCAGATACAGGATATCTGACTGTAATTTACCCAGCAGATTATCAGGAAACTCGTCAACAAAAGCATCTACCCATTGTCCTTCTTCCCCTGAGGATAAACTCGACAGCAATGAAAAATGGTCACGTGCCTGCTTGCCGAAACGGGTCAGCAGCGGATGACGCGACTCTCTGACTTCCGCATTAAAATGCAGAGTGAAATCCTCAAAAAACTTTTTGATATCGACATCGGTTGCCTGCGGATTTTTACTGATAAAACGCTCTTTCACGCGCAGGTCATAACGCTTTTTCCAGACCGGATCGACACTGTCTGCCCAGTATTCCTGCGAAGGGTTGTAGTGCAGAATGAAGACATCAATATATTGTCCCAAACGGCGCAAAAACTGTAACTGGATCGGTGGCAGATCCAGCAATGTAAATACCACCAGTTGCTGAGGCAAACGTTTAAGCGCCTGCTTGCGCGTTGCTTCCTGTTCCAGCTGTTGCCAGAACTCGGCATCAATTTCCTGCATCAGCTCGAAGTCTTCATGAAATACTTCCTGCCAGAGCCAACGCTGCCAGCCTTCCAGTTCATGTGCTTGGTTCAAGGTAAAGGCAGAGATTTCAGTGCCTGTTGTATAAAATAATGCTTCGATATCAAGTGGCTGGTTGTTTCCCCAGGCTTTTAGCCAGTTGGTTGGACAACGACAAACATCTGTACACCCTTTTTTAGTACAATAGCCACGGTAAACCATATAGTTGCTAAACAGGCTAGAGACCTGCTCAGCTACCCAGTACAGCATGCCTTGTTTCTTGAGCTGCCGGATGATACCCGGTTCAAGTCCTTCGGCGGTATCGTAAATCCGGCAAATAATCGGATATAGGGGATGCTGCTGATCTAGCTGTAATTTTTCAGCTTAAATAAAAGGGCCCAAGGCCTGATAACCCCGCCACTTCATAATCAGGCGCGGAATATTGGCTTTACGGACCTTATCTTTATCAGCCAGTACCTGCTGATAGGCATACCATTGGAAACCGCGTATACGCTGGTGAAACAGCTGGTTGGCGCTAATGCCTTGTTCTTCAGCCATTTTCTGGGTCAGCCACTGCTCGATAGCTGGAGTCGGTACCACAAAGTGCTGGGTTTTCAAGACTTCAAGCGGATGTACTGCCGGCTGACCCAAGGTAGAAAGCACCCCGTGTACCAATACGTCAATACGCTGGCTTTGAATAACATGAATCCCCATATTCTTTTTACCCTAATAACAAATATTCAAGTTCTGTGCACAAAATCACAAAGATAATTCACTGTACAATACCTGCTGGCCATGTCACTTTTAAATCATCCATGGGTACAAAATTTCTTTGAAATACGTATCTTAATAGTGATTCAATTGGAAAATTAACACTTCACTGAATAAGGTATTCATATAATGAAAATAGACAAGATTCCTGATGCCATTGATCCTACCCTGAATTTAGAACAGATTCGTCAAGAATGTCTGGAACTGGTCAAAAAACGTGCTTACGTATCCGCCGGGGCGGCCGTAATTCCAATTCCTTTTTTTGATGTCGTGATTGACATCGGTATTTTATCGCAATTATTGCCGGAAATTAACCATCGTTTTGGTCTGACCCCTGACCAGATCAGTGTTTATGACGCAAAAACCAAACAAATTCATTGGAATGAGCTACGTAAACGTGGCGTAGAATTTTCTGGCTTGGTAGTCGCCCGTACTGCAGCAAAGCAGTCATTAAATGGAATGGTCGGTAAAGTATTGACTAAACAGGTGACCAAATTTATTCCGCTCGGTGGTCAGATTGTTGCAGCAAGTCTGGGTTATATTATTATGAAGAAGATAGCCGAAGCACATGTTGAGGAAAGCTATAAAATGGCTAAAAATATTCAGCAGAAAATACAAAAAGCTTAAAAATAATCTCTATAAATCAATATTAAAAAACTACAGGCTGACTAATCAGCCTGTAGTTTTTTTAGAATGCCTTCGAGTACCTGTATACGAGCGGCTTCTTTATTATTTGTCGCAATTACCTGCCAAGGCGCCCATGCAGGACTGGTCCGCTCAAACATGTCAGCAGTAGCTTTTAAATATTCATCCCATTTTTCCCGGTTACGCCAGTCTTCATCTGTAATTTTAAAACGTTTATGTGGTGTATCGGCACGGGCCTGAAAGCGCTTGGCCTGCTCGTCTTTACTGATCGCCAGCCAGAATTTGATCACCAGAGTCTGACTGTCAGTTAGGTCTTTTTCAAAACGGTTAATCTCATCGTAGGCCCGTTGCCACTCTGCCGGCTTGGCAAAACCTTCTATACGCTCGACCAGTACCCGGCCATACCAGGAGCGGTCAAAAATCATAATATCTTCATGTTCATCCAGCTTGTTCCAAAAGCGCCATAAGTAGGGACGGCGCAGCTCGTATTTTTCCGGGGCAGCAATGCTATAAATTGTATATTCACGTGGGTCCAGCTTTTTAACAATCCGTTTAATGGCTCCTCCTTTACCAGCTGCATCCATGCCTTCAAAAACGATTACCACCTGACGTTCATCATGACGTAGTGCCGTTGCAACCTGACGACTTAATTCCTTTAAACGACTCTTATACTCATTTTCTGCCAGTTCTTCATCTTGGGGCTCCAGCAATAGTTGCGGAACAACTGCCTGTTTCCAGTTAGCTGCTCCATTGTCCTGATGGACTGGCAGGCGTTGCATAGCTTCTAATATAGATTGCGCAAACTGCTGGTCACGGATTTTTTCATTCTCTCCATCAATGATCAGCCAGTCATCAGTAAAACGCTGACGTAACTTCTGTAGAGTTTCATACTGTTTTTTATTGCGCCAGTCCAGCCCATGCAGGCGGTGCCAGTGCAATTCTGAAGCATCGATATTGTCCAGACGCTTTTGCAGATTTTTCCAGGGCAGATCAAACCAGACTTTAACAACCTCGACATGATTATTCTGGAGGTCCTGCTCAAAGGCACGCATATTTTCGATATAACTGTCATACATGCCTTGGTCAAGCGGTTCAGAAACATGCATAGCTGTTGCCAGCAGGTCGCTGTACCAGTTCCCAAACATCACCACAATCTGCCCTTCTGCAGGTATGAAACGACTATATGGCTGCCAGAAAGCCAGCTTGGGGGTCAATAGATGTGGAGGATCAGCCTTGACCTGCAGATAACGTGGATCCACCCATTCACGAAGCTGCTTGACTGCCTCGCCCTTACCAGCCAGCTCAATGCCACTTACCAAAATGACCAGACTTTTAGCCTGCGGTGTTCCCCGGCTTTCCCGCAGGGCATACTGGGCATCGATCAGGGCAAGTGATAACTCATCTTCATTCATCAGTTTAAAAGATCTTTTTTCTTGTCCGGCCATGCGTGCCTCATCATTTCTGTTTTGTTCAATATACTGTGATTTACACTAGCGCCCTGAAACTTAATGTATTATTTGTTTCACTTTATTTAGCGCATCTTTTATAGATTGACTGACTATTTTTTAATAAGTCCAGAACAATGTTGTCATAGCACCTGATTTAAACTCTGGCTATGCTTTTCTTTTTTTATATTTAAACTGGGTTATGTTATCTCATGTCTAAACTCGACGCCCTTGACCAGCTTTTAAAACAATATAATGACTTAAGCTATCATCAGGATCCTGCTTTAAAAAAACGTTTATACGAGGCTCAAGCCTGGCTTAAAGCCCGAATCCAATCTACGCATCAGGGACTTTTTAGTCAGCCACAAAACCAGCTGATGGCTACATATTTTCTAAATCGTCTATATGGCGGACCAGAATTTGATGATCTGGCTAAACAGATTGAACGCTTACTCAAGTATGCACATAAAGCAGAGAAGCTATTGCCTGAAAATGCCATCAGAACCGGATTGAAATCCGTCAGTCTGGCAGTATTGGCAATGCAGCTTGATGAACAGGTGGCTGCACAGCTTCTTGAAGACTACCCGGCTGAGGAGCCTATTAATGATGAAATGATGCGTCTGACATTAATCAAATTAAATCAGTCAGATGCGCGTTACCATCAACTTGATTTACTTGATGAACTGGGGCTAAATCTTGATAAATACATGCGTTCTTTTGTTATGCATACTGCATTCAAAATGTGTAAAGGCGTAGCGCAAAAATACCAGTTCCAGCTGATGTACGATTTTATTGGGGAGGGGTTTGTGGCTATGAAACCCATGAAATCAGCTGCTGCTTTCATTCATAGTTTTACCGAAAAAGAACGGAAAATCATCGACAATGTTCATTCAGGTAAGGCAGATCCGTTTAAAATATAATCTGTGCTAGAAACCGGATAAAAGATAACTCAACAGATTTTTTCTGTATATTATTCCGAGCAATTACAAGATGAACGCTGTAAAAATAGCGAGAATCTGTCATCATGCAATCTACTGCAAGATTTATTATTTCTGTGTTCAGGAGTGACTCGTATGTCTAATGAAAACCCTACATCCAGCCCAGCCACTGAGTCGGTATCCAATACAGAGAAAGTCAGTCCGTTCTTAACCGAGCCTTTACCGCAAGGTGCACCTCAAGGCCAGCAGCAATCCCTACAACAACAGCTGACTGATGCTTCAACCAATACACAGGTACCTAAATATAACCTGCCACGTGGTGCCAATACCGGCAACGTAGGTGAAGTGACTCACTTTGGCTATAAGAGTGTACGTGCTGAAGACAAGGCACAAAAGGTTGCAGAAGTATTTCATTCGGTCGCCAGCAAATATGATGTCATGAATGACCTGATGTCTTTCGGCATTCATCGCTTGTGGAAGCGTTTTGCAATTAACATGTCAGGTGTGCGTCGCGGCCAGCATGTACTAGATATTGCAGGCGGCACAGGTGATCTGGCTAAAGTTTTTAGCCGTGAAGTTGGCCCTACTGGTCATGTTGTTCTGTCTGATATCAATGAATCCATGCTCAATGTTGGACGCGACCGTCTGCTAGATGCGGGTTGTACTAATGTCGATTTTGTACTCGCTAATGCTGAAACACTGGAACCATTTGCAGATAACAGTTTTGATCTGCTGACTATCAGTTTTGGCCTGCGTAATGTGACAGATAAAGATGCAGCGCTACAAGCCATGTACCGCGTACTTAAACCGGGCGGCCGCCTGCTGGTTCTGGAGTTTTCTAAACCGGTATTTGAGCCTTTTTCAAAACTTTACGACCTATATTCATTTACTGCCCTGCCGCTTATGGGCAAACTGGTTGCAAATGATTCTGAAAGCTATAAATATCTTGCTGAATCCATTCGTATGCACCCGGACCAGCGTACACTTAAAACAATGATGGAAAATGCCGGATTCCAAAACTGTGATTACCACAACCTGACGGGTGGTATTGTTGCGGTACACCGTGGATTTAAACTTTAAAAGGTAGAACGGTATGTGGTCGATTTTAGCACTGGGTGCTATCGAGCGTGTCATTCATCACTGGATTGAGCTGGATTCGCTGACACGTATTCAGCTTAACCAGCTACAAGGCAAAATGCTAAGGGTTGTAATTGCTTCACCGCAGCTGTCTGTAGATATCTGCTTCGATGAAGATGAGGTGCGACTGGAACCAACCATTACCGGGCATCCGGAGCAGTCTTCTGTTTTTGAACAGCGTCCTTTTGATCCAGAACATGCTTTTAGTGAAGCGACAGCAACCTTAAAGGTTGAAAATATAGTTGAACTGGCCAAACTTTTTCTGGCAGAAGAGATCGGTAATATTCCGGTACAAGGTGATTATCGCTTGCTACAGGAGTTACAGCGTATTATTCAGCAGGCCGAGCCTGATCTGGCAGCACATCTTTCTCCATGGATAGGTCCCACCTTGGCACATGAGCTCGGCAAACTCCAGCTTGCACCTAAAATTTTAAAGCGTTCAATGCAAAGCCACTTCTTTTTTGCCGAAGATGCACTCAAAGAAGATAGCGGGCTATTTGCAGGCCACTGGGAAATGGATGAGCTACATCACTCTACCCGGCAACTTAACCAGAATATTGACCGTCTAGAAGCACGTCTTCAGCAGCTTCAAGCTCAGCTTTTGTCTCAATCAGTCCAAAAACAAGACTAGGTAACACTCTCTATGATTCCGCACGTTACACGTTTACTCGAACTCTGGCGTATCGCAGCCCATTACAGACTCGACACCCTGGTTCCCGCGGAAGAAATACCAGTCAAAGCCCGTCCTGTACTGAATTTAATCCACCTGCATCCGGCTGCATGGTCGAGTAAAGAACGTAAAAACTCACTCAAGCTAAAAGAAGCCCTAGAAGACATGGGGCCATTAGCAATCAAGCTGGGACAACTGCTTTCTACCCGTCGCGACCTGATACCACCCGAGATTCTGGCACAGCTGGTGCTGTTACAGGACAGAGTCAAGCCTTTTCCAGTTGAGGTGGCTAAATCAAGAATCCAGCAATCCCTGAGAGCTGATATATACACCCTGTTTGCGCGTTTTGACGAGCAGCCGCTGGCTGCTGCTTCAATTGCCCAGGTACATACAGCTGCCTTGCATGATGGCCGTGAAGTGGTCGTTAAAGTAACCCGGCCCGATATCCGAGTGCAGATTTTACAGGATTTTGAAATTTTGGCCTGGCTGGGCCATTGGCTGGAAAGCCGGATTGAAGCAGCACGTGCCCTGCATTTATCTGAAATCATCCAGGATTATCGCCAGATTATCCTGAACGAACTCGACCTTACTCTGGAAGCTGATAATACGCGTCGCATGCGTCATTATTTTACTGGCTCTAGCATGATGTATGTGCCGGAAGTCTATATGGACAGTCCGGATGTAATGGTTGCAGAGCGTATTACGGGCGTTCCAATCTCAGATACGGCCACCTTTGACCGTATGGGGATGGACCGGGCCGATCTGGCTGAAAAGGGATTAACCATTTTCTTTACCCAGGTATTCCGTGACAACTTTTTCCATGCTGACATGCATCCGGGCAATGTCTTTGTGGAAACTATCAACCCGCAGAATCCACGCTTTATCGCACTGGATTGCGCGATTATGGGTGAACTCTCCAAACATGACCAGATGACTGTCGCACGAATGCTGCTGGCCGTGATGAACAGTAATTTTATGCAGTTGATCCAGATTGTGCATCAGGCGGGCTGGATCCCTCCAGGTACGGACCAAGATGCGCTGGCTCGTGAAATGCGCCGTACTGTCGGGCCAATGGTTTCCAAGCCAATGGATCAACTGGACTTTGCTGGTATTCTTATTCAGGTGATGGACATTGCCCGCAGGTTTCATCTGGAAATTCCACCACAACTGATGCTTTTGCTTAAAACATTAGTTCACGTGGAGGGCTTGGGTACTGACCTCTATCCACAGCTAGATATCTGGAAACTGGCCAAACCCATCCTGACTGACTGGATCAAGGTAAATATGCATCCCGTCAAGAATATTAAGGAAATAGGTCAGCAAATTCCAGACCTGCTCCTGGGTGCACAAGATTTACCAAGCTTATTGATTGACAGTCTTAATGGACTAAAGAACCAGTCATCCTGGCATGAAAAGCAACTGCGTGAGTTACAGGGTATGCGTCTGCAAATGGAACACCAGCAGCGACGTAGCTGGATTTTCGGCAGCCTCATAGCTATTTTTCTCAGTATAGCCATTATTGCGCCATGGTATTTATCGGTTTTGCTTATTGCGTTTGCCAGCTTCTTAGCCTTATGGCGGGTGGTAAAATAATTTTAAATTCAGCTTTAGTTTTTCTTGACTGACGCCATAGGATTAAACATTCATGGCGTCTAATCCTGTCGTTTTT
The DNA here is from genome assembly GCF_000582925.1 of Acinetobacter sp. 1294596. Taxonomy (NCBI): domain Bacteria; kingdom Pseudomonadati; phylum Pseudomonadota; class Gammaproteobacteria; order Moraxellales; family Moraxellaceae; genus Acinetobacter; species Acinetobacter sp. 1294596. The sequence continues at coordinate 29,976 of NZ_JFCC01000011.1, forward strand.
TTCTTGGATAACGTTCTTATCTTCCGTGCTTTGCCGTACACTATAGCCTCATAAAAATTCCTGCCGGTCTTTTCACCGGTTCCATCTTTTATTGCGGTGATGTATCCATGAATAATTTGCAGTGGCTCGATGAAGTAAAATTTAACGATCAAGGTTTAGTACCTGCTATTGCACAGCATCATCAGACTGGCCGTGTTTTGATGGTGGCATGGATGAACCGCGAAGCTCTGGCACTTACTGCTGAAAAAATGCAGGCTGTGTACTACTCACGTTCACGTCAGAAACTCTGGCATAAAGGTGAAGAGTCTGGACATTTTCAGACTGTATATGAAATCCGTCTGGACTGTGATGCTGATGTGATTGTTTTGCAGATTGAACAGCATGGAGGAATTGCCTGCCATACTGGACGTGAATCCTGTTTCTATCGAAAACTTACAGCCAATGGCTGGGAAATTGTAGATACCCAGCTCAAAGATCCAGAGCAGATTTATAATAAGAAAACACAGAATAGGCATACAGCTGTGATGTCTGTATCAAATGCTGAATCCGAACAGGTAGAGATTTTATCTTATCTGGGTGGAATGATGCGTGAGCGTAAAGCAGCTGATCCTGACTCATCTTATGTCGCCAAACTCTACGATAAAGGTTTAAATAAAATTCTGGAAAAAGTTGGTGAAGAAAGTGTAGAAACCCTGCTTGCAGCAAAAGATTTCGCTGCATTAAACAACCAGGACAATCGCAATGATCTGGTCTATGAGACAGCAGATCTCTGGTTCCATACTATTGTAATGCTCGGTTATTTTGATCTGGAGCCGCAACTGATACTCAATGAACTGGCACGTCGCCAGGGTTTATCCGGACTGGTTGAAAAAGCCAGCCGTCAACATTAAGGCGTTTTGTGTCTATTCAAGAAAAACCTCAAGCCACTTATGAACAGGCTGTTGCCATAGACAATGCCCGTCTTGGCCAGTCCTTTAAAGTGATTGCCTATGCAGGAACAGGTAAAACTACAACCTTACAGATGATCAGCGATGCCATGCCACAAAGGCGTGGCATGTATCTGGCTTTTAACAAGGCTATTGCCGCTGAAGCACAGCAAAAATTTCACCGTAATGTCGACTGCCGTACTTTTCACTCGCTGGCTTTTCGTAGCGTACCGCGTGGTGTGACGGATAAACTGCGTTTACCACGTTTGAGTCCCAGTTTTATTGCTAAAGAATACCGGCTACAGCCTATTACATTACGTCGTTTGATGGGTGGACGCTATGAGAAGTATGTACTCATGCCCAGCCGTCTGGCGAGTCTGGTTGCCAATGCAGTCAGCTTTTTCTGTTCAACCAGTTCGCAATATCCGGCACCACGACATATTCAGGCTCCAAGCTGGTTACATGCAGATGATATTATTACTCTACAGCAACATCTGTATCCTGCGGTAGAACGGCGCTGGTTAGAATCAATTGATCCCAATCATCAAGCAGGTATCGGGCATGATATTTACCTGAAGCTTTGGGCCTTGTCTGAGCCGTATATTCCAGCTGACTATGTCCTCTTTGATGAAGCTCAGGATGCTGATCCGCTGATGCTTGGAATTTTACTTAAACAGAAAAGTACCCAGGTTATTTATGTGGGAGATGCCCATCAGCAAATTTATGCCTGGCGCGGGGCTATTAACGCCATGCAGCAGCTTCCCTTGCCAGAATCCCGTCTTACCACCTCATTCCGTTTTGGAAACGAGATCGCACAGGTAGCGAACTATCTGCTGGGTGCATTAGATGAAACTGTGCCCCTTCTTGGAAACCCTGAGCTAAAGTCGAGCGTAGTTAACAAGCCTCATATTAAAATGCGGGATGCTATCTTATGCCGGACCAATGCCCGGGCGATGGAGCTGCTATTGGCCGGTTTAGTACATGGAGATAAAGTCAGTTTACAGGCTGACCATCTTAAACTGAATCGTTTTGTCGATGCAGCCAGCCTGCTTAAACAGGGCAAGCGAGTTACCGATGTGCCTGAACTGGCTTGGTTTAATTCTTGGCATGATGTTCACGAATATTGCGAAACTAATGAAGGAAGTGATATTAAACCGCTGGTCAAACTGGTGGATGATCATGGTACGGATCCACTCAAGAGGGCACTAGCCAAAATTACCCCGATTGAGCAGGCCGATTATGTAATTTCAACTGCACATAAGGCAAAAGGACTGGAGTGGAACCGTGTCCATATTGAAGATGATTACCAGTTTAAAATAAATGGACTGGAACATAAAATCAGTGATGAAGAGCTAAGATTACTATACGTCGCATGTACACGTGCTAAAGTGAGCTTAAATATTCATCATATCTATGACCTGATCCAGCAGCTCAAGCTCAAGGCTCCTCAAAGTTTGCGCCGCTCCGTGGGTTAACTTATGCCGGGGGCATATGAAGCTCAAGTCTGTCCGTTTAAAACATATCAGCCATTTTACTGACCTACAGCTGGAACTTGATGAGCAGCCACTGACATTGATCATTGGTGATCAGGCTTCTGGCAAAACATCAATCCTTAAAAATATCTATCAGGCACTGACCTGGTTTCCTGCACGTTTAAAAGATCTCAGAACTGCAGGCGTAGTTATTCAGGACCAGGATATCATGCATAACCGGCTGCAGGCCAAAGTCGATATACAGGTGAGTATCCCTGCCGAAATTGGTAACCTGGCTGAAAGTAGTAATGTTCAAGCCACAAGCTCGTCTCTGTGTTCATGGCAATTGTATAAAACTCTTAATACTCAAGGCACAGGTATCAGCAAAGTTGAAACTGTGCAGCTTGAACAGATGGTTATGCTGTACCAGCAGGCGATCAGACAGGATCCAATGCTGGGTTTACCGCTAATTGCCTATTACCCGGCAGAGCGTTTTACCAATGCAACCAATTTGCTGAGCAAAAATATTCCGACTATTTTTCAAGCGGCTTCAGCATACGATCTGGTATCAGTACCCTTCACCACTTTTATACGCTTTTTCGAATGGTTACGTGAAGTCAGTGATGTTGAAAATGCCCGGACTACCCAGCTTTTTCATGAGCTACTCAAGCAACATCATGCATCCACTATAGAGTTCCAGCATGGAATCTCCCAGCTTCAGACACAGCTCTATGCACCTTGTCTCAGTGCTTTAAAACATAGCCTTCAGACAGTCATACCAGAATTAACCGAGATTTATCTGGAGTATCAGCCCAAATTACAGCTGATAGTCGTCTATGCAGGAAAAACGTTGATGTTCCAGCAGCTCTCCAGCACTTTAAAAACCTGGGTTGCCCTAGTCGGAGATATAGTACGCCGCCTTTGTTTATTAAACCCGCTAAGTCTATATCCATGTCTTGAAGGAGAAGGTATTTTGCTGATTGACAATGTAGATGCACATTTAGATTTGCAAAGCTCGCACTACATACTTGAAGGTTTGAAGCAGGCTTTTCCAAGACTACAAATTATTGCTACTGCCAGCCAGAGTGAGCTGCTGGACACCAATACCTTATGTGGGCTGTGTTTAGACAACAGGCAATTATATAAAAAGCCAGAAAGTACCACCTGGACTGGCTTCATTACTCTCTATCAGGACTTAGAGGGACAAGAAACATTACCTGATTCGGCAAACATAAATGAGGCAGCGTGCTCGGGTTTGCCCCAGATTGTTGAGCTGATTAAGCAACTTTCAGCTACAGAATACGAAGAGCTTTTACATTTGATAAAAAACGGTTCCTATTCACTTCCTATATCTGATGCTGATTTTAAATAAACCTGGTAATGAAACTATTAAACAGGCAATTGCTTTAGCAATATGAAAAAAATCTTGGGATCACGAATGAGTCGCGTATAATAAACAGGCGTAACACATAAGTCTTTGATGTTGTTATTTTCGTGTAATAAAATCAAATTTTACGTAATTTTTTATAGTAAGATTATTGATCGTTTTGCTATAGCATTTTACAAGTTGCGCAATACAACTTGTCCTTTTCTGATTTACATACAAGTTTCGGCTTTCAAGATTTAAAGCTTTGGATATCTCATTGATCTCCTATAAACCCTTGAAAGATAAGGTTCACCTTTAGGTCTCGACCTAATCATGACATGGATACGAGTGTGCTATCGATTATTATACTGCTCCCTTTAATACTTGGCACCACCCTTGTCTCGTGGCTGAAGAGATTCTCGCGCGGGGTAACAGCTTTAGGGGCGATTGGAGTCAGTTTAACCAGTTTTAGTTTATTACTGACTCAAGCAAAAAGTATTTTAAATGGTCAGGTTTTTTTAGAAAGCTGGCCTTGGCTACCCGAATTGGGACTGAATCTGAGCTTGCGTCTTGACGCACTAGGGCTGATGTTTGCCTTGCTGATTACCGGTATCGGCACCTTAATTTATATTTATGCCTATTATTATCTTAGTCCTAAAAATTCCCTCAGCAAGCTCTACAGTCTACTCATGCTGTTCATGGCAGCCATGCTGGGCATCTCTTTATCTAATAACCTGATTCTTCTGGTGACCTTCTGGGAACTGACCAGTATTTCATCATTCCTGCTGGTCGGTTACTGGAGCAACTATGAAGCCGCCCAGCGTGGTTCACGTATTGCACTAACGATTACCGGTATGGGTGGACTGGCAATGCTCGGTGGTTTTGTTCTGCTTGGACATATTACTGGCACTTATGAAATTGACCAGATTTTAACTATGCGGGAGCAGATACAGCACCATTCTCTTTTTGTACCAGTCTTATTACTGGTTCTACTCGGTGCATTTACGAAAAGTGCCCAGTTTCCCTTTCATTTTTGGCTACCTAATGCCATGGCAGCACCTACCCCTGTTTCGGCCTATTTACATTCGGCCACTATGGTGAAAGCTGGTATCTTTCTACTGGCCAGACTGGCACCCATTTTTGTGGGGGCTGCACTTTATCATAATATTGTTACCTTTATTGGCCTGTTTACATTAACCATGGCAGCTTTTTTTGCCATTTTTAAAGAAGATCTAAAAGGTCTATTGGCCTACTCTACCATTAGCCATTTGGGACTGATTGTTTGCCTGTTAGGCATCGGCTCACCGCTGGCTGTTGCTGCTGCTATTTTCCATATTATTAACCATGCAACGTTTAAAGCTGCATTGTTCATGATTGCTGGAATTATTGATCATGAATCAGGCACTCGTGATTTAAGAAAATTAAGTGGTCTCTGGCAATTCCTGCCATTTACCGGCACCTTAACCATGATTACCGCTGCAGCAATGGCTGGCGTCCCCCTGACCAATGGTTTTCTGTCTAAGGAAATGTTCTTTACAGAGCTAATGGCTAATCTCTCAGGCCCAGTTGCAATAATTTTTGGCATCATGGCGACCCTAGCCGGAGTATTTGCAGTTGCTTACTCTGTCCGGCTGGTTCATGGTGTGTTCTTCGATGGACCGATAAGTAAAGCGGTACCAAACCGCTCACCACATGAACCGCCATTTGGAATGCGGGCACCTGCGTTACTACTGGCCCTCTTATGTATTTTAGTAGGTATAGCTCCAGCCTTACTGGTTGAAGATATTATTAACTCAGTTACACGTGCCAGTTTAATGCAACCAGGATTTGAAGGTGCTCATTTGGCCATCTGGCATGGGTTCAACTTGCCACTGGTTATGAGTATCATCGCTCTGGCCGCCGGTGCAGGACTATACTTTAGCCTAGCCAAAAATGGTCGCATCCGCTCAATTGATCTGGACCCAAAACTTGGAAAATTACAAGGCCGGGTACTGTTTGATCTTTTTCTAAAATACCTACTAATCAACTCACGTCGACTTAAACGCAAGACTGAATCAGGGTCATTACAGAATTATCTGCTCTGGATCATCTTATTCAGTATCGCACTGGTAATGACGCCTTTATTTAATCAGGGCTTGACTACTGGAGCACGCGAACTTACTCATGCACCTGCTATTGCTATCGTTTTATGGCTATTACTGTTTTCATCCTGCTGGATGATGCTGTGGTTTCATCATGAGCGTATCAAGGCAGTCCTTATCAGCGGTGCTATTGGCCTAGTCGTCACCATGGTGTTTGTGGGACTTTCGGCACCTGATTTGGCATTAACCCAGATTACAGTCGATGTAGTGACCACCGTACTTTTACTGATGGGGCTGGGTTTACTGCCTCAGCTTACACCATACGAATCAAGCCGGACACGGCGCTGGCGTGATGCTGTGATTGCCATTGTAGCGGGCTTGGGTATTGGCTGGATTACCTGGTTATTATTAACCCGTGACCATGAATCTATTTCATGGTTTTTCCTCCAGCAGTCGCTGCCGCTTGGAGGCGGATCAAACGTAGTGAATGTCATCCTGGTTGATTTCCGTGGCTTCGATACCTTTGGTGAAATTACCGTTCTGGGTATTGCGGCAATTGGTGTGCTCTGTCTGATGGATGGCATGCGGGCACATGGCACCACCATGACTCAAGGCCTGACCTTCCGGTTTAACCCTTCACCGTTGATGTTGCGCTCTACAGCGTCTTGGGTATTGCCTCTTGCCCTGGTGGTAAGTCTGTATATCTTCTTACGTGGTCACAATTATCCAGGTGGTGGTTTTATTGCCGGGCTGATTACCGCAATGGCCTTAATTATTCAATACATAGCCCTGGGTCAGGACCAGACTGAACAGATGCTTAAAGTCCGCTCCGGGCGCCTCTACGAAGTCTGGATTGGTGTGGGTCTATTAATTGCAGGTCTGACTGGTATTGCTGCCTGGTTCTGGGCACGGCCATTTCTTACCAGTGCTCACATTTATATTTCTCCACCTGTTCTAGGTGAACTGCACTTAGCTTCTGCTGCGGCATTTGATGTAGGTGTATACGTAACTGTTGTCGGCGCTACCATGCTGATGATTTCTGTATTAGGCGACTCCAGACATTCCAGCATGTCAGGACCGATGCCAAGGGAGTAATTATCCATGATCAGTTTAGAATTCTTACTTGCCTCTGCGATTGGTCTACTGGTTGCTACAGGGGTCTATCTGTTATTAAGAGCGCGTACCTTTCCCGTGGTTTTAGGCCTGGCAGTTATTGGTTATGCCGTTAACATGTTTTTGTTTGCAACTGGCCGTATTCAGCTTAATGCCCCGGCAATTCTGTCACAGACTGTAAGAGTCACAGACCCATTGCCTCAGGCACTGGTATTGACAGCTATTGTGATCGGTTTCGCGACAACTGCTTTTATTGTACAGCTGGCTTTGCGTAGTCGCTATGAATCAGGAACTGACCATGTCGATGCTAAGGATGACCCGTCACCCAATCTTGATGCGCGCGGGGATGAGCCATAATGTCTGATTTCTTAAGTTTCTGGCATGCTCATACGCCAATTTTCAGTATCCTGATTCCGTTATTTACAGCAGTACTCTTATTATTGTTGGGAAATCCGGGCTCAGGAGAGTTAGCGCAAGACTGGCGCCAGCCTTGGCGACGTGGTATCAGTTACTTTTCTGCACTTGCCGGGTTTGCTACAGCCATCAGCTATTTTATACAGGCCAGCCAAGGCACCATTACTGTTTATAATTTAAGTGAATGGGCCGCCCCCTTCGGCATTATTCTGGTTCTTGACCAGTTATCTGCCATGATGCTAGTGCTTACCTATACCCTGGCGGTGCCTCTGCTCTGGTATGCCAGCAAGGACTGGGATACCCGTGGACGTTATTTTCATGCCATGGTTCACTTCTTGCTGATGGGGCTGTGCGGTGCATTTCTAACGGGTGACTTATTTAACCTGTTTGTATTCTTTGAAATACTGCTCATGGCCTCTTATGTACTGCTGCTACATGGTCAGGGGAAAGCACGTTTTCAGCTTGGGGTACATTATGTCACGATTAACCTGTTGGCTTCTGCCCTGTTCCTGATTGGACTTGGAATTATTTATGGCAGTGTCGGCAGTCTGAATATGGCTGATGTAGCGCGAATTGTGCCTTCATTACCACCAGATCAGCATCAACTGGCAGTTGCGGGTAGCCTGCTTCTCTTTGCCGTATTTGCTATTAAGGCGGCGTTACTTCCGGTCGGATTCTGGCTGCCTAAAACCTATGCTGTAGCCACTACACCCGTTGCGGCCCTATTTACCATCATGACCAAGGTAGGTATTTATGCCATCCTGCGGGTAAATGGCACTATTTTTGATGATTATTTTGCCCAGACTGCACTTAAAAGCTGGCTTCTACCACTTGCTATTATTACTGCTATTTATGGCACTATCGGAGCAATCGGTGCTGAACGCTTACGACGCTTCGTAGGCTTCATGATTGTATCTTCAATTGGTACCCTGCTGATTGCCATTTCGATGTTTAATACCGAAGCCTGGTCTGCGGCTCTTTATTACCTGGTGCACAGTACTCTGATTGGTGCTGCTTTTTATCTGCTGTGTGGCTGGATAACTTCGCAACGTGGCGAGTTTAAAGATCATCTGGATGTGTCACCAAAAATGAAACAGGACAAGACCATTGCTCTGGTTTACCTAATCATTGGTATGATGATGGCTGGCTTACCGCCATTTAGCGGCTTTTTTGGCAAGCTATTTATTTTGCAGGCAACCGCTAATCATCCGCAGCAGGGAATTATTATTGCAAGCCTGCTGATTGTCAGCCTGCTCAGTATTATTGCTTTTGTCCGGGTCGGCTTCATCCTGTTCTGGCGAGCCACTACACCAGAAATGGACCCACGTGAAATTGCTTTCGAAGCGTACAAGGTTTTACCTGAAACAGCGCCGGTACGTAATGATAAAACCTTGTACCTGTTACTTCTGCTTCTGATCCTTTATGTGGTTTTTGCTGCACCGATCCAGCGCTATAACCATAATACGGCACTGCAGATTCAAAATGATCAAGCTTATGCAGATACGATTTTAAAACGTGGTCCGCTTAATCAGGTCATCAGTGTTAAACCTTACGATGCCAGTTATGTACCAGAAACAAAATATGGCGGCGAGAATAAAGACCGAAATGCCAATCTGATTCCATTTATGATCAGTGAAAATACACTAGAAGGTGGACACATCTCGGAATATAAATGGCGACAAATTCAGCAACAGCATAGTCTGGAACCTGCTGTTCCGGAAGATGCACAGCTTAAACCCATGGAGCCTTAATTAATGAAGAAATCCATGCATAAAATACCTGTTTTAGAGTGGTGTTTTCCACATCCCTTTGTTTCAATACTGGTAGGTTTAAGCTGGCTCATGCTGGCACATAGCGCCGATGCCGCCAACCTGGCCATGGCAGTTTTACTGGGCATTGTTATACCGAAACTGGTTCAGCCCTTTATTATTCGTACACCGGATATTCACTGGGGTATGGCCTTAAAACTGTTTTTTGTAGTGTTGTGGGACATTGTTACCGCCAATATCAAGGTAGCCATTTTAGTACTTGGCCCCTCACGCAACCTCAAGCCAAAATGGTTTAGGGTACCGCTAGAGAGTGATCACGAACAGGTTAACAGCTTGCTGGCGATGATTATTACTACCACGCCTGGAACAGTCAGTGCGGGCATAGATCAGGAACGTGGTGATATTCTAGTCCATGCCTTAAGTGCCGAAAGTGAGGAGGAAGAAATTGAAACTATCAAGCAACGCTATGAAGCTCCTTTACTGATCATCTTTAATGTCGAGCCAGCTCAAGGAGAAATCGAATGATCTTACCTTATGTACTAGGAATCTGCCTGATCGCGATTATGGTCTCGATGTTAATGTGTCTCTACCGTCTGGTTACAGGCCCATCCATAGTTGATCGGCTACTTGCACTGGACACATTTTTCCTGAATGCCACCTGTCTGGTAGTTGTACTCGGAATTTACTGGATGAGCACTTCACTGTTCGAAGGAGCACTGCTGGTGGCCATGCTGGGTTTTGTTTCTACTGTTGCGCTTGCCCGTTACTTTACCAGTGGCCATGTAATCGACTAGGAGAACGAAATGCAAGAACAGTTCATTATGGAAATACTGGTTTCTTTTTTCCTGGTAGTTGGCTCATTTTTTATGGTGGTTGGGGGCATTGGCATGGTGCGTTTACCCGATTTATTTATGCGCCTGCATGCCCCGACCAAGTCCAGTACTTTGGGCTTAGGTAGCTTCTTGATTGCCAGTATCATCTTCTCGGCATTCCATGGCCGCTTTGGTTTTGCTGAGATTTTAATCACCTTGCTGGCTTTTATCACAGCGCCTGTTTCCGCTAATTTGATGGCACAGGCTGCGCTCCATCTGCGTTTACGCTCTAGAAGTGGTGATGTACCCGAGGCACTGGACCGGCCCTTGCCTTGGGAAGGTTATCGACGCCGGGTAACCAAACGGATTAGAGAGAGTCGAAGAGGAAGAAAAAACACCCCAGATTCTTGATGATTCTATTTCAGAATATTAAGGATCTGGCTGAATCATCAGGTCATGATCAAGGATGGTACTTGACCTGAGATCAGTTACTCACATATTAAATAGATTATTAAAATTTATAACCACATTCTGAGCTTTTAATTTCCAAGCATGTATTGCTAGATAAAGATTAAAATATTTATGGAATCAATCATTAAATAATTGATATAAAGTTCAGCCCAATAATTAAAGAGCCTAATTTATAAACTAAAATTTTCATTTCTGGCTTAACAGAAGCCACCTTTTATAGAATACGAGTAGAACCTGTAATAAAAGAACTTTTTTAATTCTTCACGTTCAAACTTTTTATTTCATATTAAATGATCAGTGATAAATATCAGGTCAGATTTTTACTTTAATAGCGCAATAAATAATTTAAATAAAATAAATTTTTCAATTAAAAAAAGCGGACTTTAAAGCCCGCCTTTTTGCCAAAAATTTTTTTAAAAGAATTCAGAATAAAAATTATTCTTCATCTTCTTTACGCTCAGGCAGGTCTTTCACTGCCTCAGCAATCAGCCCAAACATATAGTTGCCGTAGGCATTAGTCTTGTCATAATGGAAACGCAATCTTGGTGTAATGCGTGTCTTAATACGACGACTCAATTCCTGGCGCAGGAAACCTGAAGCCTTGTTTAGAACTTCAAGTGTCTGCTGATGTGCCTGTTCATTCTGGTCATCAGATAACTCACGACCCATAACTGTGACATACACATCGGCATAACCTAAATCTGGGCTCACTTTCACGGCCGAGATGGTCACTAGGCCACCCAGACGTGGATCTTTCAGCTCTTGGCGGATCAGCTCAGACAGCTCACGCTGCACACTGTCGCCCATACGCTTCAGACGTTGACTACCCGCCATTAAAGACTCCGTTTGATTTGCTGAACATCATAAACTTCGATTTTATCGAGTTCCTTGATGTCATTATAACCTTTAACTGCCAGACCACATTCGATACCCGCACGAACTTCGTTTACGTCATCTTTATAGCGGCGTAGAGATTCTAGTTCACCCTGGAATACTACAACGTCATCGCGCAGTACACGGATTGGTTTATTACGATAAATCGTACCTTCCATGACCATACAGCCGGCAGCAGCACCAAACTTGCTTGAACGGAATACTTCACGAACCTGAGCTACACCCAGAATCGTTTCACGATGTTCTGGAGCCAGCTTGCCGCTCATTGCATCTTTTACATCATCAATCAGTTGATAAATCACGCTATAGTAACGGATATCAATTCCATCAATGTCAGCTTTCTGACGTGCTGTGTTGTCTGCACGAACATTAAAGCCGAGTAGTACCGCTTCAGAAGATTCAGCCAGTGTCACGTCAGATTCAGTAATTGCACCTACACCTGAACCAATGATACGTACTTTTACTTCATCTGTAGCCAGATCGGCCAGCGCCACATGCAAGGCTTCTAAAGTACCTCGTACATCTGTCTTCAGTACCACGTTTACTACAGGCACATCTTTCTTGCCCATAGACGCCATGATATTTTCCAGACGCATTGCACTTTGACGCTCAAGACGTTTTTGGCGTTCACGGTCCATACGGGCATCAGCAACTTCACGGGCTTTTTTCTCGTCATTCACCACAAGAACTTCATCCCCCGCCATTGGCGCTTCTGGTAGACCCAGAATTTCTACCGGAATTGAAGGACCTGCAGATTTAATCCGTTTACCGTTTTCATCTGTCATGGCACGTACACGGCCATAAGATGCACCGGCAAGAACCAGATCACCGACATTAAGCGTACCATTTTGTACCAGGATCGAAGTAACTGCACCACGGCCCTTATCGACACGCGCTTCAATAACCACACCTTGCGCTGCACCTTCTTCAGAAGCTTTGAGCTCCATCAGCTCTGCCTGAATCTGGATCAAGTCAAGTAACTCATCAATCCCTTCACCACTATGTGCAGAAACTTTGGCAACTGGTACATCACCACCCCATTGTTCAGGCACGATTTCTTTAGTGGTTAATTCATTCAGTACGCGGTCCGGATCAGCCGATTCTTTGTCCATCTTGTTGATTGCAACAATAATCGGTGTTCCTGCAGCACGTGCATGATCAATTGCTTCTGCAGTTTGTGGCATGACACCATCATCTGCTGCAACGACCAGCACAACAATATCAGTCGCCTGTGCACCACGTGAACGCATTGCGGTAAAGGCAGCGTGTCCCGGAGTATCCAGGAAAGTGATAATTCCCTTGTCGGTTTTCACATGGTAAGCACCGATATGCTGGGTAATTCCACCTGCTTCACCGGCAGCCACTTTCGAGCGACGGATACGGTCAAGCAAAGATGTTTTACCATGGTCAACGTGACCCATAATTGTCACGACTGGAGGACGTGTAGTTTGAGCACCACGAGCCTCTTCAGCAGCTTCTAGCAGGTTATCTTCCGCCTGTGTATCAGAAACAAGTACCGGATTATGGCCCATTTCTTCTACAACCAGGGCAGCAATTTCCTGGTCAATTGCCTGGTTCTGAGTTACCAGTTCACCAATTTTCATGAGTGACTTGATCACTTCACGTACTTTAACTGCCATTTTCTGTGCAAGATCAGCCACCACGATGGTTGAACCGATCTCAACATCATAAACCTGCTTTTTAACCGGTTTTTCAAAGCCATGTTTGTTGGCCTGACTGGTTTTTAAACCACGTTTATGCTGGTTCTGGTTAAATGACTGCTCTTCTTGACCACGACGACCACCTTTTTTCGGTGAACGTGTATTATTGGTATTGGTACCACGCTTGATTTCACGGTCTTCTTTAGCAAATGAATCTTCATATGCCTGACCAACCAGACCTGCCGCGAGTGGAGAATCATCTACAACACGAATAGTTTTGGTGGCATCTTCATTTGAATATTTGGAAGCCATCTGGCGCATTTGTTCAAGCGTACGCTGTTGTGCCTCTTCAGCAGCCTTGCGACGCGCAGCTTCTTCAGCCGCTTTTAATTGTGCTGCCTGCTCTTCACGTGCTTTACGCTGCTCTGCAGTCTCGGTTGGCTTGACTACCGGCTTAACAATCGGCTTATTGGTTGAGCGTTTTTTCACCACCACTTCAGCTTTTTGCGGGCTTTTCGCAGTTTCCTGCTTAGCTGCTGCACGCATTGCTTCCAATGTTGCATTCGCTTTATTTTCACCACTAAGTTTTTGCCCGTCATTTTCCTGACGCGCTGCCTGTTCAGCTTTTTGACGTGCAATCATGTCAGCACGTGCCTGCTCTTGCGCATCAGCTTTAGCGCGCGCTTCAGCAGCAATCTGTTCAGGGTTCGGCTTAGTAAAAGTATGTTTTTTACGTACTTCTACATTAATCGTTTTCGCCTTACCTGAGGTACTGGCCACTTTAGCCGTACTAGTTGTTTTACGTTTCAACGTGATTTTTCCTACGCCACTATCCGCTTGCCCATGTACTTTTTTGAGATGACTCACTAGTACATCCTGCTGCTCGGTAGTAATAATATCTTCAGCCTGACGCTGTGGTAAGCCTGCATCGCGAACTTGCTCTAGGAGCTTTTCTACAGGACGACCTACGCTGAGCGCTAACTCTTGAATCGACTTGTCCGTCATATATTTCCTCCTAGTTAAACCATGATTCACGCGCTTTCATAATGAGCTGACCCGCACTCGCAGCATCCAAACCTTCAATATCAGCAATATCGTCAGTTGCCTGATCGGCCAGGTCATCTACAGTCACTACACCACGAGCGGCAAGTGAATAAGCAATCTCTCGTGTCATCCCTTCCATATTCAGAAGTTCTTCACTCGGATCTTGAATATTTTCCTGCTGTTTTAACGCATCCGCTAAAGCAGCTTCTTTGGCACGGCTTTGCAACAACTCGACCAGTTCGGTATCCAGCTCGATTTCATCGAAGGTTTCTGCCGGTACATAAGCCACTTCCTCAAGTGAAGTAAAGCCCATTTCAACCAGTGCCATCGCCAGGTCTTCTTCAATATCCAGACGTGAAACAAACATATCCAGATATTGCTGTGCCTCATTCTGCTGGCGAGCACGATACTCGTCTTCCAGCATCATATCCAGCTTGTAACCGGTAAGTTCTGAAGCAAGACGTACATTCTGGCCCTGTGAACCAATTGCACGTGCAAGCTGGTCACTGGTCGCAAAAATGATATCAGCACTATGTGTATCTTCATCCAGTACAATTCCAGAAACATCAGCCGGCTCTAGGGCACTGGCAATATACTGGGCCGGATCATCAGACCACACTACAACATCAATACGCTCACCGTTGAGCTCCTGCTGAACAGCCTGGATACGTGTACCACGCATACCAATACATGCACCCACCGGATCAATACGGTGGTCATTGGTTTTTACGGCAATTTTAGCACGAACACCAGGTTGACGTGCTGCTGCTTTAATCTCAATGATTTCTTCAGAGATTTCAGGAATCTCTTTTTTCATCAGGGCAATCAGCATTTCAGGCTTGGCACGCGAAAGTAGAAGCTGAGCGCCACGGCCTTCACGGTTTACACTGTACAAAATGGCATTGATCCGCTGTTTTGGACGCAAAATCTCTTTAGCGATCATTTCTTCACGCGCCAGATAAGCTTCTGCATTATCTCCCAGATCAATGATAAAGCCATCTTTGGTCTGCTTCTTCACTTCACCGTAAATCAGCTCACCTACTTTAGACTCATAAGCATCCGCAATGAGCGCACGCTCTGCTTCACGAATTTTCTGTACAATAACCTGTTTGGCAATTTGAGCTGCGATACGGCCAAATTCAATTGACTCGACTTCCAGCTCCCGAATATCGCCAATTGACCATTTTGCTGGGTCTACATCGGAAATCGCATCTTGACATGCCGGCATTTCATGGTCTTCGTCTGCGACCACTTCCCATTGACGGAATGTACGATAATCCCCAGTCTTACGATCAATTTCAACACGTAAACGTGCTTCTTCTGCGGTGGTACCTTCGTAGAATTTTTTCTTCGTCGCTGCAACAAGCGCCTGCTCTAAAGCTTCGAAGATCGCTTCCCGACTAACACCTTTTTCATTACTAACCGTTTCAACAACGGTAAGAATTTCACGGCCCATAAGTCACCTATTAAATTGAATTCTTCTTAATGGAATTAATTTAGTCCTGATAGATCAAATTTGCTTTATCGATATTGTTGCTATCGATTTCGAGCACCTTGCTGCCTTCTACTTCTACCTGAATCTGTTCTTGCTCCAGGTCCACACTCACCAGTTTAGCTTGAAATTTACGGCGGTTATCAACAGCACTAATCAGACGTAGAGCCACCTGCTGACCAATATAAGCCGACATCTGTTCAAGCTGGAAAAATGGGCGATCCCATCCTGGTGAAGAGACTTCAAGTGAATATTCACCTGAGATTGGATCATGCACATCAAGAATTGCGCCCACTTGCTGGGTCACCCGGACACAGTCCTGCACACCAATTCCACGGCCCTGTTCCAGCTCACCGTCTTCATTCAGCACAGGTTCTGCATTTTCATCTACAGGTTTATCAATAAAGATGCGGACTAAAGAACGTTTGCCCTGAGGAAGGAATTCGATCCCCCACAACTCGACGTCACAGGCTTCGACCGCTGGTGCAATTAAATCATGGAGGGCTTGGGTTTTATTTGATAATTTCATTTACTCTCGTCTTCTCGTGCCATTCAACCGGTCAGTACGTTCTGACCGATGCAGACTGTTATAGTGAAGCATCACTATTTGACCAATTGATGTCGACACTACACGATAGCCAATAAAAAAGGGCGTCAATCGCCCCTATATTTTACACAGAAAACTAAAGTCCACTGTGCAAAAAGGCCCACCTATTTGTGAGCCCTCTTAGAAACTTGGTAGCGGGAGCTGGATTTGAACCAACGACCTTCGGGTTATGAGCCCGACGAGCTACCAGACTGCTCCATCCCGCATCAACGTGCAAAAATTATAAACGAATTTCAAAAAAAGTCAATCTGACTTACAAGAAACTCTCAACTGCTTTACACTGCAATTGAATTGGTAGCGGGAGCTGGATTTGAACCAACGACCTTCGGGTTATGAGCCCGACGAGCTACCAGACTGCTCCATCCCGCATCAACGTGCAAAAATTATAAACGAATTTCAAAAAAAGTCAATCTGACTTACAAGAAACTCTCAACTGCTTTACACTGCAATTGAATTGGTAGCGGGAGCTGGATTTGAACCAACGACCTTCGGGTTATGAGCCCGACGAGCTACCAGACTGCTCCATCCCGCATCAATGTTTTCTGCTGCATGCATCAACGATCTGGTTTATCGTTGGTGCGGAAGGGGGGACTTGAACCCCCACGCCCGAAGGCACTACCACCTCAAGGTAGCGTGTCTACCAATTCCACCACCACCGCAGCAGGTCGCATTCTAGTAGCTTCCCTAGTAAAAGAAAAGCTTTAATTTAAATTATTCACCAGTTTTCGGTGCAGTTGGTGAAGTTTCAGGCGAAACCGGTTGCGCAGGCACACTGGTTTGTACACTTTGCAAGCTATAAGCAGCTGTAGTCTGTTTTTTTGCAAAGACTGCCAGGGTCAGGCTGGTTACAAAAAACAGTGCAGTTAAAATAGCGGTGAGCCGGGTCATGAAGTTACCAGACCCCGAAGCACCAAATACGGTTGCCGCACCACCGCCTCCAAAAGAAGCTCCGGCGTCAGCACCTTTACCATGCTGGACCAGGATCAGTCCAATCATCAAAACAGCCAGAATAATATGTATTACCAATACAAACGTATGCATGCCGAACTCCTCATTCTTTTATTTGGGCAAATGCCTGAGCAATTTTATGGAAGGACTCGGCGTTTAAGGAAGCCCCGCCAACCAGTGCCCCATTAATATCCGGACAGGCTGCCAGCTCTACTGCATTCTCAGGCTTAACACTGCCACCGTAGAGGATGGCTATATTAGAGCCAAGCGGGGTGATTTGGCAAAGTGCTTCACGAATTTTTTCATGCATGGCCTGTGCATCTGCGGCAGAGGCAGTCTTACCCGTACCAATTGCCCAGATCGGCTCATAAGCAATCATGATATTTTGCCATTGCTCGGCCTGTACAACTTCGGCAATGTCACAAATCTGTTGCAATACCACTTGTGCTGCCTGCCTGCCTCACGCTGCTCCAGGCTTTCCCCTACACAATAAATAATTTTCAGACCGGCATTTAATGCATTTTTAATTTTTTCTTTTAAAATCTTTAGATCATCACCTAACAGTTCTCGACGCTCTGAATGGCCTATGAGCACCCAGTGAATCTGACTGTCTTTTAATAGCTCTGCACTAACTTCGCCGGTATACGCCCCAGTTCCTGCTATACGTGAGACATCTTGTGCCACTATATGCACCGGACTTGCAGCATTTCCAAGCTGCTGTTTTGCAGAGGTCAGCGCAATTGCCACAGGCGCTATCCCCAACTGACACTGCTCAGGACTGATGTGCTGTTCTATAAGTAATTGCTTAAATTGTTCAATGAGTTGCTGGGCATCTGCGTGCATTGGGTTCATTTTCCAATTACCAACAACCCAAGGAATAATTGTCGAACCCGACATACTTCTAACCTTTCATCAAAAATGCACCACATTCTACACGGAATTCATCTATTTGAAGATAAATTTCGTAACTCCATTGCTGCTATTAGGCTTTTAAAGTTAAGCTTATTGTTCTGTGATATGTCCTGACGATCTATATAGAAAATTCTTCCTAAAGATAGCCATTGTTCAGGTTAAATACATGATTTCATACCAGAGCCTTTATTTAAACTGTGGTATTTTTCGGCAACAAAAGTATAATTTTACAGAGATCTATAAATCGTCGGTCATTTAAAGGCGCAATAAACAATGACAGTTAATTTTACTCCAAAGTTTTCCGGTTTTATTCGCCGTCTGGTTGAGGATAACCACGTGTCTGCTGCTGAAATGCAGAATGCGGTCGATACTGCTAAAAGAAACCGGCAGGATATCGTGCCTTATCTGATCGATCATTTTAAGCTTTCACCCTTACTGATTGCAGAATTTATCTCGATTGAGTTTGGTGAAGCTTTATTCGATTTGGCTGTTTACGATACTGTCCAGATTCCACGAGATGTAGTTGATGAGAAACTGATACTCAAGCATCGGGTCTTGCCCCTCATTAAGCGTGGTCATACCCTGTTTGTTGCTACCAGTAATCCTACCAATATTGAAGCTTTAGAAGCTATCCGGTTTAACAGTAAACTGAATATTGAAGTTGTTATTGTCGAGCATGACAAACTGCAGCGTACTATTGAGCAGAATTTTTCTGAAGAAAGCAATTTTGATTTTGGTGATGAAGAACTCAATATTGATGTTTCAACCAGCAATTTAGATGAGGACGACAGTCAAGATAATACGCCTCAGGAAGAAGAAGCTCCAATTGTTAAATATATTAACAAGTTATTGGTAGATGCCATTCGTATTGGTGCATCAGACTTACATTTTGAGCCTTATGAAAAATATTACCGGGTACGTTACCGGGTCGATGGCGTGTTAAGACAGGTTGCAACACCACCTTTACAGCTGGCTACCCGACTGGCTTCACGTTTAAAGGTTATGTCACAGATGGATATTTCCGAAAAGCGCGTTCCCCAGGACGGCCGGATCAAATTAAAACTCTCTAAGACCAAAGCTATTGATTTCCGTGTGAACTCACTGCCTACACTATTTGGAGAAAAACTGGTTCTGCGTATTTTGGATCCGTCCAGCGCCATGCTGGGTATTGATGCATTAGGCTATGAACCCGAGCAAAAAGCCCTGTTTATAGAAGCTTTAGAAAAGCCACAA
This sequence comes from Acinetobacter sp. 1294596, assembly GCF_000582925.1. Lineage (NCBI taxonomy): Bacteria > Pseudomonadati > Pseudomonadota > Gammaproteobacteria > Moraxellales > Moraxellaceae > Acinetobacter > Acinetobacter sp. 1294596. The sequence continues at coordinate 49,191 of NZ_JFCC01000011.1, forward strand.
GGCATGCTGCTCATTACCGGGCCTACCGGTTCCGGTAAAACCGTATCGCTTTATACAGGCCTCAATATTTTAAACCGTGAGGATACCAATATTTCGACTGCCGAAGACCCGGTAGAAATTAATCTTGAAGGTATTAACCAGGTCAATGTGAACAATAAAGTCGGGTTAAGCTTCTCTGCCGCGCTAAAGTCATTCCTGCGTCAGGATCCAGATATTATTATGGTGGGTGAGATTCGTGACCTGGAAACAGCAGAAATTGCCATTAAAGCAGCTCAGACCGGTCACATGGTTATGTCTACCCTGCATACCAACAGTGCTCCTGAAACACTAACACGCCTAAGAAATATGGGCGTAGCAGCATTTAATATTGCCACTTCAGTTAATCTGGTCATTGCACAGCGTCTAGCTCGACGTTTATGCAACCAGTGCAAGGTACCAGCAGAGATTCCTAGAAATAGTCTGCTTGAGATGGGCTTTACCGAAGATGATCTAGCCAACCCTGATTTTCAGGTTTATCAACCTGTCGGTTGCCCGGAATGTCGTGATGGTTATCGGGGTCGTGTGGGTATCTATGAAGTAATGAAAGTTACACCGGAAATTTCAAAAATTATTATGGAAGACGGTAACGCCCTTGAAATAGCAGCAACAGCAGCACGCCTGGGTTTTGATAACTTGCGTCGTTCTGGCCTAAAGAAAGTCATGCAAGGTGTAACCTCTTTACAAGAAATTAACCGTGTGACCAGTGAATAAAGTCAGCATTTAAAAATAAGGATAAAGCAATGGCAGTCAAAAAAGCACAAATGATGCCGACTTTTGCTTATGACGGCGTCGACCGTAAAGGAATTAAAGTTAAAGGGGAGCTGACAGCCAAGAATATGGCGTTGGCTAAGGTGACTTTGCGCAAGCAAGGAATAACTATCAAAACCATTCGGGAAAAACGTCGCAATATTCTAGAAGGCTTGATGAAGAAAAGGGTTTCTACACTAGATATCACTATCTTTACACGTCAGCTGGCCACCATGATGAAAGCGGGTGTTCCCCTTGTACAAGGCTTTGAAATTGTTGCTGAAGGTCTTGAAAATCCGGCTATGCGTGAAGTGGTTTTGGGTATTAAGGCTGAAGTTGAAGGGGGCAATACATTTGCCGGTGCACTGCGTAAATATCCCCAATATTTTGACAACCTGTTTTGCTCACTGGTCGAATCTGGTGAACAGTCTGGTGCACTTGAGACCATGCTCGACCGGGTGGCCATCTATAAAGAAAAGAGTGAACTTCTCAAGCAGAAAATTAAAAAGGCGATGAAATATCCCGCCACAGTTATTGTGGTTGCGGTGATTGTAACCATTATTCTGATGGTTAAGGTAGTTCCGGTATTCCAGGACCTGTTTAGCTCGTTTGGTGCAGATCTGCCTGCATTTACCCAGATGGTTGTCAATATGTCGAACTGGATGCAGAAGTACTGGTTTATTCTCATTATCGCAATTGCTGCTCTTATTTTCGGTTTTCTTGAAGCCAAAAAGCGGAGCCAGAAGTTCCGTGATGCGCTTGACAGAATGGCTCTTAAACTGCCAATTTTTGGTGATCTGGTCTATAAAGCAATTATTGCCCGTTATAGCCGTACGCTGGCAACCACATTTGCAGCCGGCGTACCACTTATTGATGCACTGGAATCTACTGCCGGTGCAACTAATAATGTAATTTATGAGCAGGCTGTCATGAAAATCCGGGAAGATGTAGCAACCGGTCAGCAGCTTCAGTTTGCTATGCGTGCCTCTAACCGTTTTCCGCCTATGGCAGTACAGATGGTTGCCATTGGAGAAGAATCGGGCGCCCTTGATGCCATGTTAGATAAAGTCGCGACACATTTTGAAAATGAAGTTGACAATGCCGTTGACGGTCTGACTTCCATGATGGAACCCCTGATTATGGCAATTCTGGGTGTATTAGTGGGTGGCCTTGTGATCGCCATGTATCTGCCAATTTTCCAGATGGGTTCAGTTGTTTAATGCAAGAATTAATTACCTTATTAAGTAATAACCCGACTGCGCTCTACATTGTGGTTGGGCTTTTCAGTCTATGTATTGGCAGTTTTTTAAATGTCGTTATTCTTCGCACTCCTAAAATAATGGAGCAGGAATGGCGCAATGAATGTCAGTTGTTGCTTCATCCAGATCAGCCCCTAATTGATGAAACAAAACTCACGCTCAGCTATCCGGCTTCTACCTGTCCCAACTGTCATACGCCGATTCGCTGGTATCAGAATCTGCCTTTAGTCAGCTGGCTGCTACTCAGAGGCAAATGTGGTCAATGCCAGAATCCGATCAGTATCCGTTACCCTCTAGTTGAACTTTTAACTGCTCTGTGTTCACTTATTGTAGTAGCTGTCTATGGCCCTACCCTGCAAATGCTATTTGGTCTGTTACTGACTTGGGCATTAATTACCCTGACCTTCATCGATTTTGATACTCAACTGCTTCCAGACCGGTATACCTTGCCGCTTGCCGCCTTAGGCTTAGCTCTAAACAATTATGCATTATATACCTCGGCAAGCTCTGCTATTTGGGGTTATGTGATTGGGTTTTTATGCTTATGGATTGTGTATTACCTGTTTAAAGTCATCACCGGCAAAGAAGGCATGGGATACGGGGACTTTAAGTTACTGGCCGCACTCGGAGCCTGGATGGGTCCTTTAATGCTGCCTTTAATTGTGCTACTTTCATCTTTAGTCGGGGCAATTATTGGTATCGTACTGCTCAAGATTCGCAAGGAAAACCAGCCTTTCGCCTTTGGTCCCTATATTGCGATTGCTGGCTGGATCGCTTTTTTATGGGGTGAGCAAATTATGAAAATTTATCTGGGAGGCTGATATGACATTTATCTTGGGGTTAACAGGAGGAATAGGCAGTGGAAAGTCAGCTGCCAGCCAGTGGTTTGAGTCTCAAGGTATACAGGTCGTAGATGCCGATGTAGTAGCACGTGAAGTGGTACAGCGTGGCCAGCCAGCACTGGCACAAATTCATGATGCCTTTGGTGACTGGGTGTTACAAGAAGATGGCGAGTTAAACCGGCGGGCATTGCGTGAACATATTTTCAAGCTACCGGAAGCGCGTCAGACTCTGGAAGGAATTACCCATCCTGCTATCCGCCAGGCGTTAATCCAGCAGCTACAGGCTGCCCAAAGTCCTTATGCCATACTGGTTTCTCCTCTTTTATTTGAAACCAATCAGCATGAACTTGCCCAGCATACACTTTTAGTCGATACCAGCGAAGATATCCAGATTATGCGTGCCTGTGCGCGTGACCAGCAGTCTGAGGACCAGATCCGTCAGATCATTGCCGCACAGATGCCTCGCTCACAAAAACAGACTCTCGCTCATGATATTGTAACCAATGATGGCCACCTGGAGCATCTATATGCTCAATTACAGCCTCTTCATCAGCTTTATCTCATCAAGGCTGAAAAGCTAAAAGCAGATTAGGAGATGCGAGAGTCTGGACCAGAACCTTTTTTCTGGTTTTCCAGCTGTGCCTGTAAAGTATCTTTGCGGAACCAGCGCCATGGCTGTAAAGCTCCAAAACTCATCCCGATTAGTCCAGCAAGCACAGAGAGACTTAATGATTCGCCGAGCAGTGGTATAGCAAGCAAGGCTGCAATAAAAGGTGCCAGAGTTACAATACTTCCAGTTTTAAAAGCCCCTAAACGCTCAATGGCTGCCACATAAGTCAGGGTAGCAATGATTACCACAAAAACGCCGTGGAAAAGTGTCTGGATAACCAGATGCAGAGGTTCTGGCTCACTGAGATGTTTAGGTATAAATAACAAGTAAATTGGAACATAGATAAGGGCTGACCAAATTACGACGCTCGCCATAGAGTGCCACGCAGACAGCTTCCATTGCTTGAGCAGTACAGTAAATACGCCCCACCAGATGGCACTGGTAAATAGAAGGATATCTCCTATACCAAATGCATGACTGCTTGAGCGTGAAATTAGATAACTCATGACAGCTAAAGCAAGTAGCATAATGCCAAGACTTAGCCAGGTATGCTGATCAAAAGGCTGTTTAAATAAAATCCATGCTGCTACAGCAGTGGTTAGTGGAATACAACCGTTGAGAAAAATCGCGGCATGGGCAGCAGGAGCATACAAAAATGCTGTATACACTGTTAAGCAGTATCCTAAGCCGCCAATCAGTGCCAACAGAACAGACTGCCTCTTCCATAAAAATGCCGTATCTTTTTTATACAGCAGAATAGGCATGAGAATGAGAAAGGCCAGACCAAAACGTAAGGCCGTAATATCCCAAGGACTGATATGCCACTGGGCATTTAAACGGGAGAATAAAGTGAAACCGCCCCAGATACACATGGTAATCGCCACAAACAGATAACCTTGAACCCGGGGAGTCATACTGAATCCTTTTAATTAATCAACTTATAAACTTTTAGCATTACGCTGACGACAGGCTTCATAGAGCGCCATACCGGTTGCCACACTGACATTTAAACTTTGCAGATTTCCAGCCATCGGAATGTAAACCTTGTGGTCGCACTGTGCCTGGGTGATAGGTCTTAAACCGGTATCTTCAGCACCCATTACAATCACTATAGGTCCGGTCAGGTCACATTGCTGAAGCGGCAATGCTTGTTCGTCGAGCATGGTTCCTATTACTCGTACTTGTGAATGCTCTTTCATCTGTGCAAGCGTACGGGCCAAATTGGTAACCTGAATGAACTTGACTTTCTCCGCCCCACCGGCTGCCACTTTCCGTGCCGTCGGTGTCAGACTGGCTGAACGGTCACGTGGCACAATAACTGCCTGTACACCCATTGCTGCGGCTGTACGGATACAGGCCCCCAAGTTATGCGGATCAGTTACCTGATCCAGGGCCAGCAATAGAACATCCGGTGTTTGTTCAAGTAACTGTTCTAGATCTTTTTCATTCATAACCGGATGTGGACGGACAGCAGCCACAACCCCCTGATGAAAGGGTAACCCGGCCAGCTTTTCAAGACTGTCCCGGCTGGCTTTTTGCACGCTAATTCCGAAAGGTTCAGCCAGTTCCAGAATCTTTTGCAAACGCTGGTCTTCACGCCCTTTTAGTGTAAACAGGGTCAGAACCCGTTCTGGCTCCAGTTCTAATAATGACTCCACTGCATGAACGCCATAATAATATTCAGGTTTCGCCATGAACGACCTCTAAGCTGGTGACTTGTGAAAAACAAAAATCCTGCAAAGTAACTTCGCAGGATCTCCTATATCAGTCTAGTGTACCTGATTTATTGCAGAATGCTTAGCCTTCTAGGTGGCAAACATAATCAAGCACATCATCAGTTTCAATTTTAAAGGTGCTGTTACCTGGTACATAAAAAGACTGACCGGCGCGGAACAGTTCAGCCTCTTCATTATTGGCAATTTTAACACGGCATTCACCAGAGATAATCTCCATACGCTCAGGCACATGGGTTTCAAAGGTAAGCGGCTGCTCTGTCGGTAAAATGACCCCCAGAGTTTTTTTAGTACCGTCTTCAAATAAAATTGTATGGCTAATACACGAACCACCAAAATAGACATTTGATTTTTTTATTACTGATACATGATCAAACTGTGCTGACATGCGTATTCTCCAGATAATGCGCATTTATATACGTTATGATTGCGGTAGTTTAATTGCGGCGGCGCAACTAATCAATTGCCGTTTCAACAGGAAAAATCAATATTTTCCATTCCTTGCTGTTCAGTTTATTCAGATCTACAGGCAGTCTTGAACCAATAGTTGAAAGTTCCAGCATAGAGGTTGGTGAGCGACCATTTTTTATCATTCTCTGTCTATAACTTACTATGATATTGTGTCTGCTATATTTGTTGCACTTATGGTTATACAGATAAAATTTTGAGTTAAACATCTAATTCATCATTACATTTTTGATCAAACCGTATTTTTCATTTTGTAATTCTAACCATCAACAATATATGACTGGCATAACAACAATGGAACACTGATCTTTGCTGGCAATATATTCTCTTAATTAGTTTTCAGTATTGTTAAAGCGAATACAGCTTTTTGCCAAGAACAGAACAACTGTATTTACAAAATTTTTATTCGCATATTTATTTTAAGATCGCGTTATCATATTTTGAATGTCTTAAAATAAAAGCCATCTTGTGACCACAACAAAACTTGACTATCTTAGACACAAACCTTTCGCAGCCTGGATGCGTTTATGCTGACACATTTAACACTGATCAATTTTGCGCTTGCTGACCATCTAGCCCTTGATATTGAACAAGGTTTTAACGTACTCACAGGTGAGACCGGTGCTGGTAAATCCTTATTACTTGATGCGCTTTCTGCCTGCCTCGGTGAACGTACCGATACCAACTATGTTCGTTATGGCACAGACAAAGCCGACATTACTGCCGTCTTCAGCTACCAGCCAGATAGCCCTGAAGCAGGGTGGCTCAGTGCGCATGAGTTAAATGATGAATCAGGTGAAATACATTTACGCCGGGTAATTTTTGCTACAGGCCGCAGTAAAGCCTGGATCAATGGCCGCCCGAGCAGCCTATCTGAACTGAAAGAAATTGGACGTCTTCTGGTTCAGCTTTATAGCCAGCATAGTCAGCAGCAGCTTCTGGAACCACCTTATCCACGCAAGTGGCTAGACCGCTACAGTAATTTTTATAATGAGGCCCAGCAAGTACGTGATGCATATAGCCAGTGGCAGAAGAATATTCGCCAGCATCAGGCTGCGCTTGAAGCACAGGCTAGCCGATTACAGCGGATCAGTACGCTGGAGCTACAGCTTGAAGAACTTGAAGATATAGTTGCTATTCACTATAAAGAAATAGAGCAGGAATTTGACCGTCTCAGCCATCATGAACATATTATGCAGGACTGCGCTTACAGCCTGAATGTACTCGATGAAGCGGAATCCAATCTTTCTCAGGAGCTCTCTTCGGTAATTCGCCGGCTGGAAACACATGCTGGGCGTAGTGAACAGCTGTCCAGTATTTATAATGCATTATTAAATGCGCAAAGTGAACTAGATGAAGGAACAGCGCAGCTACGCCAGTTTATTGACCGGCAGAGCTTTGATCCAGAACGTATGGAAGAGCTGAATACCCAGCTTGAAATTTTTCATCGTTTGGCCCGTAAGTATAGAATCCAGCCAGAGCAGCTAAAAGAAGAATATGAACTCTGGCAGCAGGAATTGGAAAAACTGCAACAGCTCGAAGACCCAGAAATGCTGGCCGAACAGGTTGAATGCGCTCATCAGGACTTTTTGCAGAAGGCTGAGCATCTGGACCAGATTCGACGTGAAGCCGCGATACCACTCGCCAAACAGCTGACTGAACAGGTAAAACCACTGGCCCTGCCCGAAGCTTATTTTGAATTCCGTTTTGATGCACTGGAACAGCCTACTGCAGAAGGCCTGAGCTTTATCCAGCTACTGTTTACCGCCAATAAAGGTATACCGGCCCAACCACTGGCACGGGTAGCTTCAGGAGGTGAGCTGTCACGTATTGCACTGGTAATGCAGGTGATGAATGCCGAGAAAACTGAAGCTGAGGTTCTGGTGTTTGATGAAATCGATGTCGGGATCAGCGGCGGTACTGCCGAGATTGTAGGACGACTGCTTGGCGGGCTGGCACAGCATGTACAAATTCTGTGTATTACCCATCAGGCCCAAGTGGCGGCTCAATCTGACCAGCATCTTCTGGTAAAGAAACTGCAGACTGATCCGGCCAGCAGTACCATCATTGAACTGGATGAAGATGAAAGGATTCAGGAACTGGCCCGTATGACAGGTGGCGTTGAAATTAGTAACACCACCTTGCAGCATGCCAGACAGTTGCGTCAGCTTAAATTCCAGCAGGCTTAATAGATAATATCTTTTAGCAATCAGCAGCCAGTTTGAGCTCTTGATTTTTATGAAATTGCCACAACTATCTTCAAGCAGCAGCTTTTATATTCTAGTCTGTCCCCATTCTACAAGCCTTGAATAGACAGTATTTAAGGCTACATCTGACCAATAAGTTTCTGCTTTTTTGCTGAAAGGCACAGATGCTTACGTGCAGAGGATTGTATTCTCGACAGTAGTCACTTATAAGTGAAGAGACCATACTCTGTAATTTTATTGAAATTTATCTTTTTGCCTCAATTTTTGTCCAGACAAAACTTTATGCTGACAATTTAGGAGAACAGCTTAGGTGACCAAACAATATTTGACGCATCGTTGTCTTATCGCTCCTCCAGAAATTGCCGATGATTTCTTTGCTCATACGGTCATCTATCTGGCTCGACATGATGAAGACGGCGCACAAGGGATTATTATCAACCGACCTGCTGGCATTCAGATCAAAGAATTGTTGAATGACCTGGAAATTGATGCAGATAATGTCCAACCTCATGATGTGCTTCAGGGCGGTCCATTGCGTCCGGAGGCAGGTTTCGTTTTACATACCGGTCAACCCGTCTGGCATTCGTCTATTGCTATTGGTGAAAACGTTTGTATCACCACCAGTAAAGATATTCTGGATGCAATTGCACACAATGAAGGAGTGGACCGTTACCAGATAGCGCTGGGTTATGCCAGTTGGAGCAAAAATCAACTTGAAGAAGAGATTGCACGCGGTGACTGGCTCATCTGTGATGCAGATATGGACCTGATTTTTAATCTGCCTTACGATGACCGCTGGGATGCTGCCTATAAAAAAATGGGCCTAGACCGTACCTGGCTAGCTTCCGAGATTGGTCATGCCTGATGCCTCTCATCCGGGCCTGATTATGGCTTTTGACTTTGGCACTCAGAAAATGGGCATGGCTATCGGACAGGCAGCTATTCAGAGTGCTAATCCCTTGACGCTCTTCCCGATGAAGGATGGGATCCCGAATTGGGAACATTTGCTGAAGATTGTCAAAGAATGGCAACCGGATCTGTTTCTGGTCGGTTTACCCTTAAACATGGATGAGAGTGAGTCAGAACTTTCTGCCCGTGCCCGCAAGTTTGCACGGCGACTGCGTCATCAGACCAACATTGAAACCCTGATGGTGGATGAGCGTCTAACGACTCGCGAAGCCCGTAGTGAACTGAGTCAGTATCAGGCTCAGGGTGGGAACCGTAAACTTGCGGCTGACAGTATTGCAGCTGCCCTGCTGATTGAAAGCTGGTATCGGGAACCAGATGGTCTTAAGCCCTGATATTTTATCTTCTATAAAAAAAGAAAAGTAATACTCTTCTTTTTAATGATTTTTGCCAAGACCGGTTAAATATGATCTTTGGCTTCAATAATTCGTACTGTTGCAGTACGGCCTGATACCAGGGTTAACCGGTTTTCTGGCAATTTATCAATCATGATTTTGACCGGTACCCGCTGTGCCAGACGCACCCAGCTAAATGTAGGGTTGACGTTGGCCAGCAGGTTAGAACTGTTGCCACGCTCACGGTCCTCAATTCCTGTTGCTATACCCTGCACATGACCATAAATCTTTTTCGAATCTCCCATGAGCTGTACTGTGGCTTTATCTCCCACATGTATTCTGTCAAGTTTGGTCTCTTCAAAATAACCGACCACATAGAGCTGCTGGCGGTCGACCAAGGCAGCCACTGCCTGTCCAGATTTCACGTAATTACCAGGACGCATATCGAAATTGGATAAAGTGCCGTCTGCCGGTGCAATAACTGCTGAGCGGTGCAGGTTGAGTTCAGCCAGATGTACTTGGCTGGTGGCAGCTTCAATTAATGCTTTCTGCTGGCGGATAGTAGCCTGCGCCTGCTGAATAGCAGCCTGCATCTGTTCATGTTCGGCACGCGCCTGGTCACGCACTGCGAACATCTGGTCCTGTTCCTGCTTGGAAATTGCACCATTCATTAGGCTGGCATAACGCTGTGCATTTTTCTCTGCCAGCCGGATATTGGCTTGAGACTTGATTGAGTTGGCATGTGACTGGGCTAGAGCAGCTTCAGCTTCGGCCAGCCCTGCCTTGGCTTTAGCCAGATCAGATTTAGCCTGTTCAACATCCAGCGCCTGACGGGCGACATCTATTTTAAACAAGACCTGACCTTTTTTTACCGTCTGGTTATCTTGTACCAGAACTTCTGTGACCAGCCCGGAAACATCTGAAGAAACCTGCATCACATCACCCTTCACCCGACCGTCACGGGTCCAGGGTGCAGCATTATAGTAGTTCCATAAATGTATAATGGCATAGAGAGCAACTGCCGCCACCAGCAGCAGAGATAAGGGACGAAGCAGCTTGCGCGCATCAAATGAGTTCATCACGGTCAACCTATCACCAGAGAAAATCAAGCAGAAAAATAAAGAAAGAGCCAGTGGATACAGAGCAGCAGCACTAGATACCAGCAAAGATGAAATATGCCTGGCCACATAATCCAGCCATTTGTAACCCAGCGATGGGTAAATACATCTGTAAGCTTGAGTAATCCGTAAGCCAAAATCGCCTGTATCAGCAGAATCGGAACATAAAGTCCATAAATATTGACTTCACCCATCTCACGCTCCTGCCATATTAAAATGTAGTTGTGTATTGCTCATCCCGATATGGCAAATACTGCACTGGATATTGTTCAGTGAAATTAGCAGTCGAAGTCGCAGCTCATTATCTTTAACATTTGTGGCAAGTAAACGTAACTCTTTGATCTGCCGTACAAGTTCAGTGGATGGTACAGCGTTCCACAGGTCTACCTGTTCACGTAGTTCAAAATAGTGCTCGAGCTGCTGGCCCAGCTGTTCAATCTGTTTCACCAGCAGCTCATGATCAGATAATTGACCTGCCAGTTCCTGCAGCCGGCTTAAATCGACAATCGCACTACATTCAACCAGTGCTGCATTAATCGAAGAACGAATCTCAGATGACTGAACCATTTTGGTATTCAGTACACCGATTCGGTCGAGCATACTTCTAAGATGAATCCTGAACTGGGTACCATAAGGCAATACAAGTGCTTGGCGCATGGCTTTACTATGCAGGGCCAGTATTCGTGTTGCGCTGGTTTCTGGTGACATGGCACGTACAAAATAGATCACAATCAGTGAGACCAGTACACCCAGAATCATGGCAAAAGAGCTGTCAAAATAGGTCACTGCATCCATACTGTAAGAATTACGCAGATTTAGCCCCATCATGGTATTAATACCCAGTACCATTCCTACTGGCATCAGAGAAGGATTGACCATCATGGATACAGAAAACAGGAACATAGGCAAAAGCACCAGTGCCAGCTCCCAAAACGCCGTAATATGTGGAAAAATACCAAAGGCATATACAAACACCAGCCCAGCCGAAACCAGACTGCCCCAGATAAAGATACGTAGCACGGGTACCGGGTTATCAAGTGCTGTCAAAATACATGCTGTTACTGCCCCCATCTGTGCCATCATGAAGCCCATGCGCCAGCCAGAAAGGATCCAGAGCGCACAAACGATCAGTGTAATCAGAAAAGCGCTGACTCCTCCGCGCACTGCCACGCCATAATCACGATGTAAACTCGGATAAGTTGTAGTAATTGGAGTAATACTCTCAGGGATATTTTTCTCACCTGCCTGAATCAGCCCCCACAATAATTTAACCGTCCGGATATTATGAATAAAATGCCGGATGTCCATTTTTATACTGCTTAAAACGATATATTGTTCAGGGTTAACATCTCGCAGCAATTCATTGAAGTCAGCCTCGAACTCTGCAGGCAATTCAGTCAGTTGGCTCTCGGCTACAGGCTGCTTTTGATTTAGAAAATTCAGCACATGCTGCTGAAGTTTTTCCAGATACTCAGATTTTTTAAAATCAAGTTGATGAAGCTGTTCGCGCTTTTCCGACATGGCGACCAGATTGGCAATTACCATGGACATTTGATGCAGCATTTCCTGCAACTGTTTGGTCATGCCCTGCAATTCACCCTTCTCGTAAGACAAGTGCACAGCAAGTGCATGAATATCACTACTGTCACGGGTTATTCCAGCCAGCAGTTCGCTATAGTTCTGGTCTGGATGCGGATTTTTCAATAAATTACTAAACAGGTTTTCAGTATCATTCAGAAGTTTAGTGACACGCTGCCTGATGACCGAGCCAATATGTATCGGTAAAACTGTCGCTGAGACCACAGCATGGGCAATCACCCCGATTGAAATTTCTAGTACCCGAGCCAAAGCCAGATCAAAGATGTTATAGCTGTCTATATAGCCAATCGCATTACATACGATCATGGCAGTAGAATAACCGGCCAGCATAAATACATAACTGCGCGGTGTACGGTCCAAAAGAGAAATATAAAGTGCAAAACCGACCCATAGCGCCAGTACAATAGAAAATAGCCACGGTGTATTGATCAGGGGTGGAGTCAATAGCAATGCGATTATCGCCCCGGCAACCGTTCCGATGAGCCGGTATACACATTTGGAAGAGACCATGCCTGAGAATGGACTGGCAATAATCATCACTGTACCAATTGACCACATCGGGTTAATCAGATCCAGACGAAAAGATACAAATAGAGCCAGCATGCCGGCAATAAAAGTTTTAAGCGCAAAAGTCAGTTCCATCCGGCCCGGACGAAAGGCCAAGATTTGTTTAAATAGCATGTGGTATCTCGAAAATAGAAATCCGTTTTAAGGCGTACTTCCAAGTCAACATCAACTTACCTAGACCTGCCAAATATCGCACATAGCAGGACCCTAGCTTTTAAGCCCTGATATAGATATTGCAGCAGTCAACACATCTCCGTTTTAAAAGCAGGATCAATGTTCAGGTAAGTTTTCTTTCAGACGAAAGAAAAGGAGAGAATAAACAGCACTTATTTTAATCTTGATAGTTTCTAAATAAGATACTTAATGTGAGTATTTTTTCAAATAAACACGAAATAGTCAATAAAGTATCTTATTATGATAATAAATAAATTATTTTGATTACTAGTCATTCCTTAAGCTTACTTTAATAGGCCAAGTTTTCCAGCCTGAAAATATATTCACCAGTCTCTACAATTTGTTATAAAGGTAATAGCTCATCATTAAGATTTTGGACAACAGTAGGTATACATGGCACTTTCTAGTTTTGGCAAGATTCTGACGGTTCTTGATTTATTTTCAGTTTCACGGCCTGTCATCAATGTTGACATTATCTGTGAGGAACTCGGCCTGTCCAAACCGACCAGTTATCGTTACCTCAAGGAACTGGTTTCTTCAGACATTTTGCAGCGTATTAGTGGCACATCAGGTGATTATACGCTGGGTTCAAAAATTGCTGTACTGGACTATATTTCACGTACAACTGATCCTGTAGTACAGGCCAGCAGTCCGTTTATGAGTGAAATTGCAGAACGCACCGAATTGTGCTGTCTGCTTACTCACCTTAATCAGGATTACTGCATTGATGTGCATCATGAGGTTTTCCGTAATACCGACTTGCTGTCCTATGGTCGCGGTTGTCCACGTCCGGTGTACGTTGGGTCTTCTCCCAAGGTTATCTTGGCACATCTGCCAAAACAGCGTCTCCATAATTATTATGAACGCTTTGCTACCCAGCTCTCTGAAGTCGGATTTGCGCAGGACCTGGAAAGCTTTATGCAACAGATGAAAAAAATTAAAAAACAGGGCTATTATTTTTCTCAGGGCGAGCTCGACCCACGGGTATCCGGTTTGTCTGTACCCATCCGGTTTTCTTCTAAAGAAGCGCCTATGGCATTAACTGTACTGGCTTCAAGAAGCCGCTTTGAGTTTATTAACGTCAGTAAACTGATTGAGACATTGAAGGAAAATGCTGCACAAATCGAGAAGAAATTTTCTGTTATTTCAGAAGAAGGGAACTGATCTATTAAGTAATAATCTATACGATAATTTACATAAATTACTCGAAGAGATTTCTTGTAATTTTAAATAAATTCTCATATTATGATTTTGTTCTTCAGTAATTGCCAAAAATGTTCCATGACATTACTGTTCTGTTTTTTCGAAAACAGCTCCTCTGAATAAAACAGCCCATGTCCTCCACACATGGGCTGTTTTATTTTATTGTCTCTGCTGGTCTGCCCTGTTTTTTAGCCCTCTGGCCAGAAATACCGAAATGTAAGATTAATACGGGGTTCCTGTACCCGAGTGCTTTTCATTAACGCATGTTTCCAGAAATGCTGGGTTTCATCGCGCATTAACAGCAATTGTCCATGCTGTAATAAGACCTCTATCTTGTCATTTTGGGTTTTATGCCTAAAACAGAATTTACGGGTTGCCCCCAGACTGACTGAAGCAATCACCGGATTTTGACCTAGAGTTTTTTCATCATCACTATGCCAGCCCATGCCTTGACTGCCATCTTGGTACAAATTGGCCAGACATGAGTTAAACTGTTGGCCCGTCAATTTTTCAATATACTGTTTCAGTTTCCAGAGTCTGTCATCCCATATATGTCCTTTTCGTGTCATACCTGAATAATGGTATTCAAATTTTTCATCACCATACCAGGCGATCATACGGCTGGTTCGTATATGCTTGCCATAAAGGATAACTTCATCATGCTGCCAGGCCAGCTGTTGTAGAAAATATTGCAGATAGGCTGTTGCGTCTGTCTCGGTCAGTATCTGACCATAATCTTTAACAGAGCCGTCATAAGGCAGCAAATTTGATCGGGGCTGGGCCGCAAAGAGCTCAAGGTTCATTACTGCTCCGGTCAGATCAGGACAATACTTATTTTAAACATGGTTTTATCACTTTGCTCAATTCACAAATTGTCACAGAGCGGTGGGTTGAGCCGGTATATTTAAATCCTTAGACTGAATTTAGAACTTAAGAACAAGAACGACCTGCATGAATTTATGGCATTTATTTAAAAAGATCTCCCCTTTTGTCAGGCCGTACCGCCTGCTGGTTATGGCAACACTGGGCTTGACGCTAATCGGTGCATTTACGGCCCAGGTCAATGCACTGACCTTGCAGTATGCTGTCGACAGTATTAACCGTCTGGTCGAAGCTGGTCAGGGACTGAATGCAGGCTGGCATATTCTGGTTACCATTAGTGTAATTCTGCTGGGGAAGGAAATTATTAGTGCACTGGTTTCCTTTGGCCAAAAATTTTATGGTGAAAAACTTAGAATTCTGGTGTCACAAGACTTGGCCCAAGGCATTATTGAAAAATTTTTGACCTATCGGCTGGCCTTTTTTAACCAGGAAAATAATCAGGCAGGCAAATTACAGACACGAATTGACCGCGGAATCGGGTCTTTGACCCGACTGGTACAGATTTTTTTTATTGATATCTTGCCTCTATTTACCAGTGCAATTGTCGCGCTTGGTCTCATGTTTTATGCCAATGTCTGGGTAGGACTTGTGGCCCTGTGTATCGTGCCGGTATATTTCTGGCTAACCTACAAACAAGCCCAGAAGCTGGGAGGATGGCGGCGCAACCTGCGCGATGGAAGAGAAAAAAAGAGTCAGGGCATTTTGAGTATTATTAACTCAATTACCGTAATTAAATCTTTTAATCGCGAGTCGATAGAAGCAGAGAAACAGCTCAAGCTACAAAAAGAACTGACCCAAAACCAGATGCGTACCCGTCAGACCAGCTTTTTGTTTGATGGCATGAAAACCTTTATTGAACAGATCGGTATTGTTCTGATCATTATTCTGACTGCGTATTTTGTTCTGTCCGGCCAGATGAGTATAGGGATGATCATGTATCACGTACTACTCTTCAATAACGTTTCTGCCCCTATTCGCTCGTTGCACCGTATTTATGATGAAGTTAATGATGCCATGATTTATTCAGAGAGTTTTTTCCAGATTCTGGAGGCTGATGATGAAATTGAATCAAGCGGTACACGCAAGCCGGTTATTCAGGGCCAGTTCGAGCTAGAAAATGTCGATTTTTATTATCCAAATGGACATCATGCTCTCAAGAATATAAATATGCAGATTCAACCCAACCGTATTACTGCACTGGTAGGCCTGTCTGGTGCCGGAAAATCCACTCTTATCAGTCTGCTGGATAAATTTTATCTTCCAGCCTCAGGTAAACTCTACCTCGACGGAGTTCCAATTGAAGAGATTGATACGGCCTATCTGCGTGACCATATTGGTCTAGTGCTGCAAAAAAACCACATTTTTCAGGGTTCAATTCTTGAAAATATTCGTTATGGTAAGACTGATGCATCGCTGGATGAAGTCATCGAAGCGGCACGGAAAGCATCTATCCATGAGCAGATCATGCAGTTGCAACATAGCTATGAGACGGATGCCCTGATGCTTTCTGGTGGTCAGCAGCAGCGCATTGCTTTGGCACGGATGTTCCTTAAAGATCCACCGATTATTTTTCTGGATGAGCCCACTGCAAGTCTGGACGCGATTGCTTCCGAGCAGATCAAGCAGAGCCTAGACAAGATCAAGCAGGGACGGACGGTTATCATTATTTCACATAGCCTGTCACAAATCATTGACGCCGACTATACGTATGTCATGAAAGAGGGACGAATCGTCGAGCACGGCGAACATGATGCACTTTATCATCAGGACGGAGTTTATAAGGAAATTTTCAATGCCATGGCGAAAAGCCTAAATATTGAAAAAATTGCCAAGACTTTTGGTGAAGAGGCTGAGGAAGAAACTCACAGTTAAGGCCTGTATTGACTTAAAGAAAGTTATAAAAAATCCCCTGTATCATGGGGATTTTTTATAGGGCCACTGTTAAGGCTGCTTTAAATAAGGCCAGGCGGCCTTTAGATAAATAAACATTGACCATAAGGTTAAAAGCACTGCGGTATAAAGCAGTGCATAAGCAATTAATTCAAGCGGCGGCCAGTTCAGCAGAAATACAGAAATCGCAATCATCTGAAATGCTGTTTTATACTTACCCACCGTAGAAACAGCTACGCTGGTCCGAGCTCCCAGTTCTGCCATCCATTCACGTAAGGCGGAAACTGTAATCTCACGAGAAATAATGACAATCGCAGCAAAGGCCATTGAAATTGTCGGTTGCCATTGCACCAGCACAATCAGTGCCGCTGCAACCATCAGTTTATCTGCCACAGGGTCAAGAAAGCGCCCAAAGGCTGAGGTCTGATTCAAGGTTCGGGCCAGATAGCCATCGAACCAGTCGGTTACTGCCGCAAGTATAAAAATTGCAGTCAAAATAATATGCCGGGTCATACTGCTTTCATGCCCACTTACCTGCATTGCAGGTGGCCAGTAAACCACCAGCAAAAATACCGGGATCAATCCGATACGTGCCAAAGTCAAGATGTTCGGAATATTCAGGATACGACCTGTAGTCATAGACACCGCCAGTGTTTCCCCCTACCACATGATCATGTAATAGAAAATTTTGAGGATTTATCCATTTTTAGTAGGGTCACTTTATACGAAATGATATTTAGTGTCACTAGGCAAACACTGTTACAGTCTGCCGGGAAATCGCAATCAGGCGATTTTGGGCATCCCAGATATGGGCATATTCGGTTGAATAGCCGTCCCCTGCAAAATCTGTAAAAGCTTTATATTTAAACCAGTCATGCAACTCATGCTGGACCGGATGTACCAAAGTGATATGCCACGTCAAGGAACTGGCAGGAGCCACCTGTTTAAAGAGCGGTATCACAGCAGGTGGCCAGATATCCATCAAGGTCAACAAATGAGCCAGCTCAAGTTCACTATTATCATGAAATTCGGGCTTAAACCGGAACCAGCCACCAAAGTCCGGAGTCTTGCTGCCACTACAGGGTAACTGCCCTTCGGCCCAGCACAGTTCAAACTGCTGATAGCACGGTGGCAAGAAGCCCTCCCGATAAGGCAAACAGTTTAATTGTTCAGGCAACGGATAGTCAGGAGCATGACGCTCCTGATGGACTTCAATTGCAGATGGGCGCTCAGCACCAAAGCTGGCCAGCAGAATACTTTGGACTTCATCATTCTGCCATAACCTTACCTCTACCGTCGTTACGGATTTACCTTCACGTAACACCTCAGCGGTGATTCTGGCACGACTCTCCTGTACCGGGCCAACAAAGGTCACACTAGTGCTTAACAGCCGTTTTTGCGGATCATTGACAGTCGCTACAGCCTTGTGCATCAGGATTCCCGCTACCAGTCCGCCATAAATGGTCCGGCCCTGTAACCAGCCTGCTGGAATATCAATCTCTTCTGAAACTGTCACAGCCTGAAAAAGTTGTTTTAATGACATCCCTTGCCTCAATTATTCTTGTGCTCGGGCCATCATGACAAGTTTTTTAAGTGCTGTGAATGGCTGCTGACTCGGGAGTCATCCTCTACTTTGGTAATTTTTGCCTATTATTCATGCAGTATTTTATAAATCGTTCGAGCCAGTGCCGGACCCAAACCGGGAACTACCATTAACTCTTTTTCTGAAGCCTTCAGTACACCTTGAATCCCACCAAAATGGGTAAGCAGGTCACGCCGGCGCTTCGGACCAAGACCCGGTATGGCTTCCAGAACCGAACCTGCACGGCGTTTGTCCCGCTTGGCACGGTGCCGGGTTATAGCAAAACGGTGTGCCTCATCACGTACCTGCTGAATCAGATGCAATGCTTATGGTCTTCAGCGAGCTGAATCTTGCGGCCATCCGTAAAGTGCAGGGTTTCTAGTCCCGGTTTACGTCCTTCACCTTTAGAAACACCTACCATGAAAGCATCCAGACCCAAGTCTTGCATGACTTCCATTGCCATATGTAACTGGCCTTTACCGCCGTCAATCAGCAGCAAGTCTGGTAACAGACTTTTTTTATAACGCCGGGTCAGAGCTTGCCGCATGGCTGCGTAATCGTCTCCCCCGGTGATATCCTGAATGGCAAACTGCCGATAGTCACGTTTACGTGCTCCTCCCTGATCAAATACAACACATGAGGCAATCGGTGCTTCACCCATAGTATGCGAAATGTCAAAACACTCAATTCGGTCAATTGGCCGGCCCATGACCTGCTCTAGCTGGTGAAAGCGTTCATGCAGTTCAAGATGGTTGCTCAGCTGCCCCTTAATGGCATGCTGCACGTTCATGACTGCAAGCTCCTGCCATTCGGCACGGGTTTCCCGTACTTTATGCTTGATCTGTACTTTCTTGCCAAATTCAGTCTGAATAGCCTGTTCAAGTTCCTGCGTGTTAGGTAAGGCTACATTTACAATCAGCTCAGCCGGAACCTCATCAGCTACCTGAAAATAAAAGTTAGCCATAAAGTCACTAAGCATCTGTCCTAGGTCATCACTTTGCATGTCGGGAAAATAGCTTTTACCCCCTAACATCCGGCCATTACGCACATGCATAATCTGGACACAGGTTACTCCGGCCTGATAGGCAATTGCCAGAATATCGGCTTCACCCTTGACCTTATAAACTGCCTGCTGGGCCTGTACTTCGCGCAACAGTCCCAGACGGTCCCGATAAAATACGGCCTTTTCAAATTCGAGCTTTTCTGCGGCCTCTTCCATTTTGGCAATCAGTTCCTGATTCAGCTCTTTGGTATCACCTTGCAGAAAGCGAATGGTATTCTTTACATCTTCCTGATAATCCTCAGGACTTACCAATCCGACGCAAGGTGCAGAACAACGCTTAATCTGATATTGCAGACACGGCCGTTTGCGCTGGGCAAAATAGCTGTTTTCACACTGGCGTACATTAAACAGCTTTTCCAGTACGACTAAGGTGTCACGAGCACTATATGCACTGGGATAGGGTCCAAAAAACTTGCCAACCTGATGCTTGCCCTTGCCCCGGCCACTGGCTACCCGTGGATAAGGCTTATCACTCGACACAAAAATATAGACATAAGATTTATCATCACGCAGCATGATATTGTACGGCGGACGGTGCAGCTTGATCAGGTTTTGTTCAAGTAATAAGGCTTCTGTTTCAGACCGGGTGATTAGAGTCTGAATATCATAAATACGTGCTACCAGTGCCTGAGTTTTGGGATGCTCGATAGTTTTAACAAAATAGCTCGACACACGATTTTTTAAATTCTTGGCTTTTCCTACATATAAGAGTTCACCATCTTTACCCAACATACGGTATACCCCGGGTAAAGTGGTCATGTTTGCCAGAATTTTTTCTATATGTTCGCGTGCATTTTCGTTCACATGGGGCCTATATTGACAAGATCTTGCTCTTCACATGATGTGATGCTTTTACTGGCTTTTTCAAGCATCTTCACAATTTTCAAAGAAATTCACTAGCCTTTAACATCAAACTCATTACGTATAGATATATTATTTGAAAAATCAAATTTTGCTGGTTATTTAAGAAAACACCTGTGAAGAAATATTAATCCCTGATCTTGCTAGCCGGTTTTGTTTACACTTAAAAAATTGTATACTAGTTATCAAGTAATGGTCTGAATAATTTAAATTTATTTAATTTTCAGAAATATCAATTATAGAACAGGAAACTGTATTAAACAGAGTAAAATAGCTTATGACTTATAGCAATATGTTCATTATTCTTGGTTCAAAACACCTTTAAAAGTGCACATTCTATTTTTATCAAAATTGATCTATCTGTTTTGATGTCCATGCTGCTAAGTTATGCCTGATTTATCAAAGCATTCAAATATAAAAATGCCCCGCAGGGCATTAAATTTTTAAGTAATATACGGCCGGATAAAAATCAGGAAGAAAATACCCAACATCAAAAACCATTTTAAAACGTAATAAAGTTGGCGGTTAGTCTTTTTCAACGCTTTAGCCTTAAGCCTAATCTGGTAGACATAAGCAAACAATTTATTTAAACCGCCTGTCTGGTCGCCAGCCTCATTCGGCGAGCTGGCTGCAGTCATCACTTTTTTACCAAACCAATGATTAAAATTTTGCATCAAACGTGTCTTTAATGGACGCTCTACATCGCAAAACAGAATAATCCGGTTTTCATCTGTCTTGTTCTCTGCATAATGGATATAGGTTTCGTCAAAAACCACGCTCTCCCCGTCCCGCCATGAGTAACGTTGGCCATCTACATCAATAAAGCAGCGATCATCATTAGGTGTCAATAAACCCAGATGATAGCGTAATGAACCAGCATAGGGGTCGCGATGTCGAACTAACCGGCTATCTGGCGCCAGCTCAGTAAACATGGCAGCTTTAATGGTCGGTAATGTTTTTAATAGGGCCGTGGTTTTTGGACAGAGTTCTGCTGCAGACGGATGGCTAGAATCATACCATTTCAGGTAAAAACGTTTCCATCCAGTCTTAAAGAACGAATTAAAACCCAGGTCGTTATAACTGCTGGCTGCCTTGATCCCGCCCTGCTGGTACAAGGCTCTGGCCTCATCCCGAATCATTTCCCAATGCTCGTCCAAGGTTTGCAAATCCTTAAAATGCTGGGTAGCAATATAAGGCTGGTTAGGTACCTTGGAAAACAGGTACATTAAAAAATTAATCGGTGCGAGAAGCGTTGAATGGTCAAAAAATTGACGATAGAACGAATGACGCACTTTACCGCGATTTTGGATATACAACGCTGAAATCACAAAAATCGCCAATACGATCCATTTAATCATATAGCTACTCTGCAACATAAAAAGAGAGAGATTAGAGCTGCTCGACAGGTCAATGGCTCTGTAAATGGCGGCGATTTTATCAAATGTTGATAAAAAAGACGATAAAGGGTAGCCAAAATAGAACTCTATCTAATGATGTATTATCAATAACAACTTCTAAACATAACAATTCCAGTGCATTCAGAAATTTTAAAATTGAATTTAACAGGTTACTAAAACATAACCTGAGTATTTAAACTGCCTATTACGGTAGATATTCTCTTATTTTCTATAAATAGTTTACATCAACTGATTAAAATAATAATTATTATAATTAATGACTTATTTCAAATAATCTATCAAAGATTTACTTATTGGAATCACAACCAGAATATTGTCCTTTAAAATTGATGACCCTTGCGTCACGGCTTGATACAACTTGTTATGTTCTTTTTGGATATAGTTATCGTAAGATTAGCGGAGCATCGATGTGTGCGGGAAATGTACACACGCTTCATTACATCAACTTAGAAGTCCTCCAAAATAAAGGAGATCAGGGCATGATCCACGCTGGCAATGCCATTACCGTCCAAATGCTTGAGGACGGGATTGCAGAATTCCGCTTTGACTTACAAGGTGAGTCGGTTAACAAATTCAACCGTGCAACGATTGAAGATTTCAAGGCTGCGATTGACGCCGTATCCGCTGCTGATATTCAGGGTTTAATCGTTACTTCAGGCAAATCTACATTTATCGTTGGTGCTGATATCACTGAATTCGGTGATAACTTTGCACAAGGTGAGCAGGCAATTGTTGATTGGGCGATGCCTGTCCATGAAATTTTTAACAGCTTTGAAGACCTGGACATTCCTAAAGTGGCTGCTATTAATGGCATGGCACTAGGTGGTGGTTTTGAAATGTGTCTGGTCTGTGACTACCGTGTCATGTCAGAGCAGGCACAGGTGGGCTTACCTGAAATCAAGCTGGGGATCTTCCCGGGTTTTGGCGGTACAGTTCGTTTAAGTCGTGTTATTGGTATTGATAACGCTGTTGAATGGATGGCAACTGCTGCACCGAAAAAACCGGCTGCTGCACTAAAAGACGGTGCTGTTGATGCTGTTGTGTCAGCTGATAAGCTCAAAGATGCTGCAGTTGATCTGGTTAAGCAGGCTATTCATGGCCGTTTGGACTGGAAAACCAAGCGTCAGGAAAAGCTGGACCCTGTAAAATTGAGTCCACTTGAGCAAATGATGGCGTTTAATACAGCCAAGGGTGCGGTACTGGCTAAAGCTAATCCGGCTCAATATCCTGCTCCAAAACTACTATTGGATTCTTTGCAGGCAGGTGCAAGCTTACATCGTGACGAAGCTTTGAAAGCTGAAGCTGAAGGTTTTGCCAAAGCAGCTATTACTCCGCAAGCAGGAGCACTCATTGGTCTGTTCTTAAATGACCAGGTTGTGAAAAAAGCTTCTAAACAGCATGAAAAAGGTGCACATCCTGTAAATCAGGCAGCTGTTCTGGGTGCGGGGATCATGGGTGGCGGTATTGCTTACCAAGCGGCAAGCAAAGGTACACCAATTATCATGAAAGATATTGGTAACCCGCAACTGGCCTTGGGTATGTCTGAGGCAAACAAACTGCTGACCAAGCAGGTTGAACGCAAGAAAATGAAACCTGCGCAAATGGGTGAAACCCTGGCACGTATCCGCCCGACTTTAAGCTATGAAGAGTTTAAAGAAGTAGATATTGTGATTGAAGCAGTCACTGAAAACCCAAGAATTAAAGAAGCGGTTCTGGCAGATACTGAAAAATCGGTACGTGAAAATACAATTATTGCATCCAATACTTCTACAATTTCGATCACGCGCTTGGCAAAAGCCTTACAGCGTCCGGAAAACTTTGTTGGCATGCACTTCTTTAACCCGGTACACATGATGCCACTGGTTGAAGTCATCCGGGGTGAAAAGACATCTGAAGAAGCAATCGCAACAACAGTAGTTCTCGCCCAGAAAATGGGTAAAACGCCAATTGTTGTTAACGACTGTCCGGGCTTCCTGGTTAACCGTGTATTATTCCCTTACTTCGGTGCATTTGATCTGTTACTTAAAGATGGCGCTGACTTCCAGCAAATCGATAAAGTCATGGAAAAATTTGGCTGGCCGATGGGTCCTGCCTACCTGATGGATGTTGTAGGTATCGATACCGGCGTACATGGTGCAGAAGTCATGGCTGAAGGTTTCCCTGACCGTATGAAGCCAGATTACAAAGGTTCTATCCAGACCATGTATGAAGCAAAACGCCTGGGTCAGAAAAATGATGTCGGTTTCTACAAATATGAGCTCGACCGTAAAGGTAAGAAAGCCAAAACTGTTGACCCGACTGCCTATGATGTCATTGCTCCAGTAATATCAGGTGAAAAACGTGAATTTGATCCTCAGGAAATCATTGACCGCATGATGCTGGCTTTCTGTAATGAAACAGTTCGTTGCCTTGAAGACAACATTGTGGCTACTCCTGCTGAAGCAGACATGGCGATGATCATGGGTGTAGGTTTCCCTCCATTCCGTGGTGGCCCATGCCGTTACATTGATCAGACCGGTGTTGCTGAATATGTAGCGCTTTGCGATAAATATGCACACCTAGGTAAAGCTTATGAAGCGCCACAAATGTTGCGTGACATGGCAGCTAACAATAAAAAATTCTACGGTTAAGGAGTGACGTGAATGGCTACTTTAAATCCACGTGACGTTGTGATTGTTGATGGTGTACGTACAGCCATGGGCAAATCGAAAAACGGTATGTTCCGCAATGTACGTGCCGACACCATGTCTGCTGAACTTATCCGTGCACTAATGGTACGTAACGAATTCGACCCGAATGAAGTTGAAGACGTGATCTGGGGCTGTGTAAACCAGACCCTTGAACAAGGTATGAACATTGCCCGTAATATTGCTTTGCTGGCGGACCTTCCAAAAACTGTTGCCGGTCAAACCGTTAACCGTCTGTGTGGTTCTTCCATGCAGGCCATTCATACAGCAGCTGCACAGATTGCAACCAACCAGGGTGATATTTTTATCATCGGTGGTGTAGAGCATATGGGCCATGTAGGTATGATGCACGGTATCGACCTGAACCCGGCTGCTTCTAAGCATTATGCTAAAGCATCTAACATGATGGGTCTGACTGCTGAAATGCTGGGCCGTATGAACGGTATTACCCGTGAAGAACAGGATGCCTTTGGTGTGGAATCACACCGTCGTGCTTGGGCTGCGACTGAAAATGGTCTGTTCCAGAACGAGATTGTGGGTATTGAAGGTCATAATGCTGACGGTTATAAAGTATTGTGTGATATCGATGAAGTAATTCGTCCGGATGCCAATATTGAATCTTTCCGTGCTTTACGCCCAGTATTCGACCCTAAAGGCGGTACAGTCACTGCTGCAACCTCTTCTGCATTGTCTGATGGCGCATCTGCCATGTTACTGATGTCTGCTGAACGAGCTCAGTCTCTCGGCCTGAAACCACGTGCCGTAATTCGCTCTATGGCAGTTGCAGGCTGTGATGCTGCGATCATGGGTTATGGCCCGGTTCCAGCAACCCAGAAAGCACTAAAACGTGCTGGTCTCTCGATTGCTGACATGCAAACAGTTGAGCTAAATGAAGCATTTGCCGCACAAGGTCTGTCTGTACTGAAAGGTTTAGGCCTTTATGACAAACAAGACATCGTAAACTTAAGTGGTGGCGCAATTGCGTTAGGACATCCACTGGGCTGTTCTGGTGCGCGTATTACCACTTCTCTACTGAACATTATGGAACAGCAAGATACACAAATCGGTCTTGCTACCATGTGTATCGGTTTAGGTCAGGGTATTGCTACCATTATCGAACGTGTTTAATTCTTAAAATACTAAACTTAAAGAAACCCTGCTCAATGCAGGGTTTTTTACAATTTTTTGAATAAAAAACTTGGCTCTGCAACAAAAAATAATCAATATCAATACTCAATGTGACGAATAATAACTTATTGCACATTCTTCTTTCACAATTAATCTTATATTTCTCAAATGAAAAAAATTTTATTCAGCTTAAGCTGTGCCGTAGTACTTACAGGTTGTAATACTATGGCGATTAAACCCGAAACACGTAGCGCTTTAGACCGTCAACAAAATGAGCTCCGACAATCTTCTGTAGCAATTTTAACTGATAGCTGTTTATCGCGTGCAGAGTTAGGGACTTCTCACATTATTGGTCAAGAAAGTGCTCAACTGGCCCTAGGCTTTAATGAGGCTCTTGCCCAGCAATTAAAAGAAGTTTCGGTTAATACAACTGTGAAATCAGCACCCTTCATTTGCGGTTTTATGCCAAAGAAACAGATAATAGGGTATGACATCCGTTTACATCCAAAGGATAAACGGCAGGAAATTAATCAGTTTCCTGTGCTTAACGCTTTAAATCACACTACGCCCAATCTATCTCAACAAGACATCCTCTTACGTCTGTTCGAAAAATTGAATAAAACCACTGTTTCACCCAACCAGAATACTTTTCAACCAGTCAATCTAGATTTATCTGCCGAAGATTTAAGTACGCTTAAAACCTTTACTCAGGCAGATAAAATGATTGTTGTGAATATTTCCGGAGCTCAGCCGTCTTTCGGGCGTAAATTCTCACAAGCGACCTTGAGTGCAGGCGTATCACTGGCAACCATAGGAGCAGGCGCTGGACTAATTTATTATTCAATGCCGGTTGAAGGTCAACGTTATTCTTTAAATCTGATAGATCTCAGTAAAAATCAGATAGTGTGGCATCAACAAAATAACTTTGCTGGAAAACTTTATAAAGTAGAGCAAGTGGACTTTGTTGCGCCTAATTTCCTGGATCCTCTTTTCCCTGCTACAGTCGCGAAAAAATAAATCGCCTTTTATTTTGACCCTAAAAAAGAATCATCCCTGAACACTACAGGGATGATTCGAGCTAGAAACAACATGATTTCGAGGCTCTTAAGCTATAGTTCTTGCTTCAGGGCTTCGACATTTTTCTGTTCAATCTTTTCGATTTCAGCATTAAGCTGTAATACTTCCTGATATAAAGTGTTGAACTGTTTTACCTGCTCATCTTCATAAAACAGAATTGTTTCACCTTGCTTGACCCATTTGTACTTTTTCAGCATTTCAAACATGGCTTCTGCTTTTTCTAGAATTTGTAGTTCTAACTGAAAAATTGCCTGATCTTCGTCACTTTTCTGGCTACGTTCGAGCTTGGTGAGCATAGCTTTACGCAAATCAGTACGAATGGGTAACTGCTCTACTTTTTCTAAAGTCTGCTGTTTAATCTGGCTGGTCTGCTGCTGATACTGCTGCGAAATCTTGCGAACCTGCGCCAGCATTTGCTCAGTTTCCTTATAATTCTGTTTCCGGTCTTTATCGAGCCGGTCTACATCCAAAAAATCAACCCAGTCAGATTTCTCCAGTTCCCGTAAATAACGGTTACGTGCCTCTGCACTATTTACCCAATAACTGAGCAAAGTATCAGCCATGAGCTGGTAATCTCCAGACAAACGCTGGTCTTTCGTTTGTAGATGTATAGGGGTGGTCCAATCTTGAGCCTGAAGATACAGCTGCTGCATTTTTTCAGTCATCACTGTTTCAAACTGCTGTGCCTGTACCTCATCCTGACGCTGTGCTGAGTACTGATAAAATAATAGAGCAAATACCGCAAAGGTCACTACACCTAAAATCATGAATATACGTGGCATATTTAGCTCCAGTGACCGCTTCATTTTTATACTAACCTGAATCAGAACACAGCACTGTTTGACTTTTATGACTAAAAACAGTTCCTTATATTTTAAAAAATGAAGGAATCCGGGCTGACTTGCATTTTATTACAGCCTCTCTCTTTAAAAGCACTCATGTCGCCCTTATCATTTGAAATGAAGCATAGAAAAGAGAAACAGCATGCGTGTAGATATCTGGTCAGATGTAGTCTGTCCTTTCTGCTATATCGGAAAGAAACGTTTAGAGTCGGCAGCTGAACAGGCAGGAGTCGAACTTGAAGTCTATTGGCATAGCTATGAGCTTGATCCAGAAGCACCAGTCAAGCATGAACAGTCCAATACAGAGCGTCTGGCCCAGAAATACGGGCGTACAGTTGAAGAAATGGAAGAAATGCAGCAAAAAATTGCTGCTATGGCCGCAGAAGAAGGAATTGAATTTAACTGGAAACAGGCCAACTCAGGTAACACCTTTGATGCTCACAGTATTATCCATCTGGCCCAGAGTAAAGGTTTAGGCAATCAGGCTGAAGAAGCATTTTTCTATACTTATATGACACAGGGCTTAGCCATTGGCGAGCGCGAAACAGTAGAAGATGTGGCAGCGCGGATCGGGTTAGATGCAGCGGAAGTCGAATATGTACTAGATACTGATACCTTCGCAGATTTTGTGCAGCATGATGAGAAGCTGGCTCGTGAACAGCTTAAAGTTACGGGGGTTCCTTTTTTTGTGTTTGACCAGCGTATTGCTCTGGCAGGTGCACAGCCACGTGATGTGTTCATACAAGTTTTTGACCAGGTTTTAAAGACACAGCAGGAAACAAGTATAAATCAGCCAGAAGATGGCGTAGTTTGTACCGATGAGAACTGTGAGATACCTGACCAAAAATAATTTTATTAATAAATCCCCACAAGCTGGGGATTTTTATATAAAAGTTTATAGATTTAATTTATTTTACTGACTTTTAAAAATAAATTATTAAAAATACTTAAGATATTTATAATATTTAATAATTTTTATTTTCTAATGTGGATTAAAATCTAATAATAA